>JAFYFY010000177.1 GCA_017543485.1 Lachnospiraceae bacterium
ACGCGCTAATATGCGCACGCATATTTATGCACGCATATTTGCGCACGCATATATGCGCAGCGCATGTATGCGCTATTACACAGACAAAGGACGAAGGATATGCAGACCATCTTCACTTCTTTAAAGGTAAACAACGAATTCGAGCTCTGCGAAGTCTATTCCCAGGAGTGCAAGGACCGCATCGAGCAGGGCCTCCTCCAGGAGCGGATCTCCTATTTCATGCACTACCCCAAACCCAAGCTCTTTTCCAGACATAAATATGTCTGTGTCTTCTGTGTCAATGAGAACAGCTTGGATGCGGCGGCGGAGATCGTGCACGAGATCTGTGAGAATGACAATTACGAGGTGAAGTTCCTGGAGCGGCCGAATCCCACCAGCTACCTGTAGGAACATACACCGAAAGGAACATACACCCGAAAGGAATCACACCGGCTGACGTCAAATACGCCGGAAACATCATGGATTACAGTAAAAAAGGCATCAAACGAAAACAGAGAGAGATCAATGCGTTCGGCAGCAAGGTCGCACGCAAGATCGTATTTACCTGCGTCCAGCTCCTTCTGGCGGCCATCGTCGGAGTGGGGATCTGCGGCGCTGCCGGCGGCATCGGCCTTTTTAAGAGCATCCTCGCCGGGACTCCCACCATCCACATCGGGGACGTGGGTGCCACCGGTCAGGCCACCATGGTCTTTGACTGCTACGGCAATAAGATCGACGAGTACGTGGGCATGGACTCCAACCGCATCGTGGTGGGATGGGACAAGATCCCCCGGGAGCTGGGCTATGCCTTTGTCGCCATCGAGGACGAGCGCTTCTATCAGAACAACGGCGTGGACTTTAAGGCCCTCGTGCGTGCCGGATATCAGTTCTTAAAGACCGGCCAGACCCAGGGCGGATCCACCATCACCCAGCAGCTTCTGAAGAATACCATCTTTACCGAGTGGACCGAAGAAGGCCACAACATGATCAAGAAGATCAAGAGAAAGGTCCAGGAGCAGTACCTGGCCATCGAGATCAGCAAGGTCATCCCCAAGGACGAGATCCTGCTCCGGTACATGAACGTCATCAACCTGGGGCAGAATACCCTGGGGGTGGAGTCCGCGTCCCAGCGGTATTTCGGCAAATCGGCCCTGGACCTGAGCATCTCGGAGTGTGCCGTCATCGCCTCCGTGACCCAGAACCCCTCCGGCTACAACCCCATCTCACATCCCGACGACAATGTGAAAAGAGCGGAGACCTGCCTGAAGAAGATGAAGGAGCTGGAGTTCATCACCTCCGCGGAGTATGACGAAGCCTACGAGGATGTGCATTCCGGCGCCGTCTATGATCGCATCAGCTTCCACAATACGGAGCTGGCGGAGTCCAATGCCGGTTCCGCCACCTATTTTTCCGATTCCGTCTATGAGCAGGTGTTAAAGGATCTCATCGATGCGGGCTATGACAAGACCAATGCCCAAAGACTCCTCACCAGCGGCGGACTGCGGATCTACACCACCCTGGTGCCGGAGCTGCAGGCCATCATGGACGAGGAATTCCAGAACCCGGACAATTTCCCCGAGGATACCAACTGGTATCTGGACTACGCCCTCACCATCTACGACAAGAACAAAGAGCCTCACAACTTCTCCAAGGAAAACATGATGACCTGGTTTACGGAGAATAATGTCAGCGCCGATCACCGGAATTTCTACTTCCGGGACCGGAAGACCGACGTGCGCAAGTTCAACCTGGTGTTCTACAGCCAGGAGGATGCCTACGAAGCCATCGATTTCTACCGGGAGGCCATGTTTGAGTCCCTGGGAGTCACCCCTTCGGATGACAATTACGACGAGCGGATCTCTATGACGCCCCAGCCCCAGACCGCCATGGTCTTGGAGGACCAGTCCACGGGCTATGTAGTGGCCCTGGTGGGAGGCCGCGGCGTGAAGGAGGGGCGCCGGACCTTAAACCGCGCCACGGATGCGAAGCGTTCCCCGGGATCCACCTTCAAGGTGCTGGCTTCCTTTGCCCCCGCGCTGGATGCGGCGGGCCGGACTCTGGCCACGGTGTACAACGACGCCTACTTTACCTACGCCGACGGAACCCCGGTGAAAAACTGGTACTCCGGATACAACCGCGGCATCTGCAGTCTGCGCTATGCCACGGAGCAGTCCCTGAACGTCATCGCGGTGAAAAACCTCACCTGCATCGGCCCCAGACTGGGGTATGACTACTGCGTGAACTTCGGCTTCACCACCCTGACGGACGGTGTCTGGATCGGAAATCAGATGTACACCGATGTGCAGCAGCCCCTGGCCCTGGGAGGCCTGACCTACGGCGTCACGCCCTTTGAGTTAAACGCAGCCTATGCGGCCATCGCCAACGGCGGCGTCTACAATAAGCCCAAGCTCTACACCAGAGTCACGGATCCCGACGGCAATGTGATCCTGGACAATACCGTGCCGGATTCCCACCGGGTGTTAAAGGAGACCACAGCCTGGCTCCTCATCGACGCCATGAAGGACGTGGTCAACGGCGGTACCGGATCCAGAGCGAAGTTCCCGGGCATGACCATGGCGGGAAAAACGGGTACCTCCACGGATTACTGGGATCTGTGGTTTGTGGGCTTTACCCCCTACTACACCGCGGCGGTGTGGAACGGGTATGACAACAACATCAAACAGAATTCCGACGAGCAGGCCATCGCAAAGCAGCTCTGGAAGGCCGTGATGTCCCGGGTCCATGAGAATCTGGAGGACAAGGACTTCTATAAGCCCGACGGCATCGTCCAGGTGCAGGTCTGCGCTCTGTCGGGGCTTCTGCCCAATGAGGGTCTCTGCGACGGACATGTAAAGACCGAGTATTTTGCCGTGGGCACCGAGCCCGAGGAGCACTGCACGGTCCACTTCCATGGCGTCATCTGCCGCTACGACGGCAAGATCGCCTGCGCGGGCTGCCCCTTTGCCCAGGAAAGCTCCGTGACCCTGCCCCTTTTGGAGGAGCCGGCCCTTCTGTCCGGATCCCGGGCCCTGGTCACCAATCCCGACGGCACCACCTACTATACCGAAGCGGCTGCGGACAACTACTGTCAGCACAACGCTTCCTTCTACGCACAGCCAAACTACGAAGAAATCCTGGCCATGCAGCAGGCCCAGCTGGATGCGGCGCAGGCAGCCCTGGAACAGGCGGCTGCGGAGGCGGCTGCAGCGGCAGAGCAGGGAACACCCTAAGGAGGTCATATGATCCTGCTGGACAAACTCACCAAGATCGGCATGGAGGCCGGAAGCCGGATCTCTGCGCAGACAAAGCGCCTTCGGAAGATCGCCGACCTGAAGGCCGAGATCGCCACCTGCGACGAGGTCATCGGCAAAAACTATCTGAAGATCGGAAAAGCGGTCTGCGATGCGCGCCTTTCGGGGACGCAGCCGGAGGAGGCCCTTTTGGACAAATGCACCGCGGCCGTGAAAAATGCCAGACACGGCCGGGAAGAATTGGAGAAAGAGCTACGGAATACCTGATCCTGACAAAGGAGAGCACGGGGGAGATCGAGGTCCAAAGGTCCCGTTTTATCGCAACGCTGCGGCCTGTAGAGAGCGAGCCGGAGGCCTCCGCATTCTTTGCCGAGATGAAAAAGACCTACTGGGATGCGCGGCACAACTGCAGCTGCTTCGTCATCGGACCGGGGGCGGAGCTCACCAGATGCAGCGACGACGGGGAACCCTCCGGAACGGCGGGACGGCCCATGCTGGACGCGCTCCTTGGCAGCGGGATCCGAAACTGCGCCGTGGTGGTCACCCGGTATTTCGGCGGGATCCTCCTGGGAACGGGAGGACTGGTACGGGCCTACACCGCAGCGGTAAAGGCCGGGATCGATGCGGCCTATGACTCCGGCAGCGTCAGCGGCTGCACCGGCGGGACGATGCTTCGGATCGAAGCGCAGTACACGGACCTGTCCGGGATCCAGCGGTATTTAAGCAAACGGGGGATCGAGGATCCGGAGGCCGAATACGGGGAGAAGGCGGTGCTTCGCGCCGGAATCCCCACAGGGGAAAAAGACAGTTTTGTCGCAGCGTTGACCGACCTGACTTCGGGCAGGGCCGTGGTCTCGGACGAGGGAGAGACGCTTCTTCAAAAAATCAGACATAAGGGGGATGGAGTATGAAAATCGTTCATTGCGCGGATCTTCATTTGAGCTCCGGGCTCTTGTCCAACTTCGACAAGGCCGGGGCGAAGCAGCGAAACGCCGAGCTGGTGGCCACGTTTTTAAAGATGGTGGAGCAGGCAGCGGAGCAGGAAGTATCTGCCGTCATCATCGCGGGAGACCTGTTTGATACGAAAAGCGTGGATGCCTACACCCGCAATTCGGTCCGGGATGCCATCACGGGGCATCCGTCGCTGGACTTTTACCTTCTTCGGGGCAATCATGACACCGGGAGCTTCTTAAACACGCTCTCCGAGCCCCCTGCGAATCTGCATTTATTCGAAAAGACCTGGACTTCCTACGAGATCCCCTTTGCAAACGGCAAAAAGGCCGTCATATACGGCATCGAGCTGGACCGGGACAATGCGGCCACCATCTATGACTCCTTAGATCCCGATCCGGATACCTTTAATATCGTCACCCTGCACGGTCAGATCGGGGATTATAAGTCGAAATACCGGGCGGAGTCCATCAGCCTGGGAAATCTGAAGAACCGGAACATCGACTATCTGGCCCTGGGCCACATCCATGAGTTCCGCACCGGCGAGCTGGCCCCCAGAGGTACCTATTGCTACCCCGGATGCCTGGAGGGACGGGGATTTGATGAGAGCGGCGAGCACGGCTATGTGCTGCTGGAGGTGGACGAGGATACCTTCAAGACCAGACTGAACTTCGTCCCCATCGCCAAGCGCCTCATCTACCGCCTGGAGGTGGATGTCACCGGCTGCATGACCACCCCCGAGATCGAGAAAAAGCTCCGGGATGCCATCGCCGGCACCGACGCGGAGGAAAAGGACTATATGCGCCTGGAGCTGGTGGGACGGCTGGATGCCTCCTGCGAAAAGAACCTGACGGCCCTGGAGACGGATCTGAAGGACGGCTTTTTCGTCTTTGAGATCAAGGACCGCACCAGGATCGAGGTGGATTACGGCGTTTACCGCGAAGACATCTCTTTGAAGGGAGAGTTTGTGAGAATGCTGGAGCAGGATGCTTCCCTCTCCGAGGAGGAGAA
>JAFYFY010000178.1 GCA_017543485.1 Lachnospiraceae bacterium
CTGCCGAATTTTCCTTTTCCGGAGAACCACATCTGGCTCCCGGCGATATACGGTCTTTCGATCCCGCTCATTCCCTGCCGTCCCAGCAGTAGGTGCAGAGCTTGTCCCTGTCCAGCCCCACGGCATCCAGCATGTCGTCCAGCCGGTTGTAGCGCAGGGAGGTAAAGCCCAGCTGTGTGCAGATGTCCTCCAGCATCCGGTGATATCTGTCGGAATCGGGATTTGCATAGTCCTCCAAAATGCTCCTGGTCACCTCGCTCCCCTCTTCCTTCATGATCATCCGCCGGGCGATGAGTTCCATCTCCGAGGTGGATCTGGAGAAGTTGATGTATTTGCACCCAAAGAGGAGCGGCGGACAGGCCGGCCGGATATGGACCTCCTTTGCCCCGCTCTGATACAGGAATTCCGTGGTCTCCCGCAGCTGCGTCCCCCGGACGATGGAGTCGTCGATGAGGAGCAGACGCTGTCCTTCGATGAGATCCTTCACCGGGATCAGCTTCATCTTTGCGATGAGGTCCCGCTTGGACTGGATGGTGGGCATAAAGGACCTGGGCCAGGTGGGGGTATACTTGATGAAGGGTCTGGAGAAGGGAACCCCGGACTCATTGGCATATCCCACCGCATGGGCCGTTCCGGAATCGGGCACACCGGCGACGGAATCCACATCCGCCCTGGTCATGCCGTCCCGCCTGGCCAGCAGTTTTCCGCACTCATTGCGCATCTTCTCCACGCTGACTCCCTCATAGTGCGAGGAAGGATATCCGTAATACACCCAGAGGAAGGTGCAGATCCGCATATTCTTGCCGGGCGCTGCCAGGGTCCGTACCCCCTCCGGTGTCATCACCACGATCTCGCCGGGTCCCAGCTCCTTGTAGTCCCGATAGCCCAGATTCAGATAAGCAAAGGCCTCGAAGGATGCACAGAAACCGTCCTCCTTCATGCCGATGGTCAGGGGAGTCCTGCCCAGCCTGTCCCGGGCACAGTACACACCGTCCGGAGTCAGGAGCAGCATGGTCATGGAGCCGTCGATCCGCTCCTGGGCATACTGGATCCCCTCGATGAGATTGTCCTTCTGGTTGATGATGGCCGCCACCAGCTCCGTGGCATTGATGAGGCCCCCTGTCATCTCCTGGAAATGGATCCCGCTCTTTGCCAGGACCTCATCCGCCAGCTCCTCCAGGTTGTTGATCTTCCCCACGGTGGTGATGGCATAGGTCCCGTGATGGGAACGCACCACCAGGGGCTGGGGCTCGTAATCGGAGATACATCCGATCCCCAGATTCCCCTCCATCTCGTGGACCTCCTTTTCGAACTTGGTCCGGAAGGGAGAGTTCTCGATATTGTGGATCGCCCGCTGGAAACCGTCCTTGCCGAAGGTGACCATTCCGGCCCGCCTGGTGCCCAGATGCGAGTGGTAATCCGTTCCGAAAAACAGATCAAACACACAGTCCGTCTTTAGTGCCGTTGCAAAAAAACCGCCCATAAATCCTCGCTTTTCCGGGGGATTCCCCCTGATCTTATCTGGTCGCGATGGCGATCTCCAGAATCTTGGAGATGTAGGTCAGATCGCGTTCCTGCTGTTCTGTCATCCGCTCGTCTTCCGGCTTTTTGTCAAAGAAGGCGATGAGCCCCCGCTCCGGCACATCCCGGAACAGGTACAAAAATCCGTGCCGATAGCCCCGGGCCATCATATAGTCATATAGTCCCGGGCAGGTCTCGCGGTACTCGGAAACCTCCCGCACCGGGAGCACCCCATTGTCATCAAAGAGCGAAGCAAAGCCCTCCTCCAGTGCGAAGGGCATCTCCTCCGTGCAGTCCCCGTCCCCTGCGGAAGCCGGCAGCGTGCTGTCCTCCCCCCGTCTGTACCCGTGCATGCTCTTTTGGAGGTTTTTGTAGAACAGATATGCGCCGTCCAGCCCATACACCCGGCAGACAGGCCGAAGCCCCGCCCCCACGGCCCATGCCTGGGTGTGCAGATACCCGTCCAGCATTTGCAGCACCAGAGCGGTGGAGTCTTTTACCTCCACTTCCATGGTGGTTTTCGCCGCATCCCGAATCCAGGAATGGAGCACATCCCCGTGGATCTCCGGGCTATAGATGATGTACCGGTTCCGCCCCTTTTCCTTGGCGCGGTAAAGCATCTTGTCCGCCAGGGTAAAGAGATCCTCATAGCCGGAAGCATACTCGGAGGCCGTCGCTGCCCCGATGGAGATGGTGATGGTGGAATTCCCCTGCTCATCCGCAAACTCCTGCTCCACATGGTCCCGGATATACCGGAGGATGTTGCGGGTCTCGCTCTTATCCTTCGCCCGGTCGATGACGAACATCAGCTCGTCCGTGCTGAGCCGCCCCTGTCTGCCCATGGGGCCCAGGGCGTCGCCGATGATCTCCGCCACGGTCTGCACGATCTCTTCCCCCGAGGTGCCGCGGGTCCGGACCGCCTCATGGAAATGATCGATATTGGCAATGCCGATGGTCACCGGGTGTCCCCCGCGCTCCGCACACTTTTTGCCGGCGTATTCCTCGATGCCGGCCAGATCCATCAGCGCGTCCTCATCCGCCTTTTCTCTTCCGCCGCCGCGTCTGCCCGAGAGCAGCTCCTCCATATCGGAGAGCTCCACCCGGATGGCGGGAAACCCCAGAGAATCCTTGTCCCGGACGGCATGGCCGCCAAACCATCTCCAGTTGCCGTCCCGGGCAGCGATCCGGCATCCGAAAAAGGAATCCTCCCTGCCCTGTAAAATCTCCCCGGGCACCTCCCGGATCAGGTTCCCGTACTCGGAAGGAGCCGCAAAAAGCTCCCCCTCCAGCGCATCCAGCGCCTCCGTCACCTGCCGGTAATCCAGCGGGTGCAGGTTGGCAGCCAGAGAGGTTGATTCCGGGTCCTGCACAAAGTCCCGAAAATCATCCCCGCATTCCAGGATCTCCAGGTTTTCATCGATCTTGATCTTCATACTGCCCCCACAGTCTCCGGTCATCCCCCAAAACAGTCTTTCCGTCCGGTCTTACTTTACCCGCAGGTCTCCATGGAAAAATACCGCCACCGTTCCCGGTCCCGTATGGCTTCCGATGGTGGCACCGATGGGAAAGATCTGCACCTTGCCGTTTAAGTTCGGGAAGGTCTCTTCAATGAGATCCGCCACATATCTGGCATCCTCATAGCAGGCCGAGTGGGAGATAAAGCATTTGCCGGAATAGTCCTTCCCGCCGTCCGCATGCTCCACCATCATTTCCACCGTGCGCTTGCAGACTTTCTTTTTGCCCCGGATCTTTTCTCTCGGGATCAGAAGGCCGTCGCTGTCCATGTTGAGCAGCGGGCAGATTCCCAGGATATTCCCGATGGTGCCGGCGGTCTTGGAGACCCGCCCTCCCCGGATGTAGAAGGTCAGATCCGTGGAGAAGAACCAGTGATGGATATGGAGCTTGTTTTCCTCCGCATAAGTGTGCAGCTCCTCCAGCCCCATTCCCTGATCGCGAAGATCCGCCAGAGAGTCCACCAGGAAACCGAAACCGCTGGAGGCTCCCAGAGAGTCCACGATGTAGATCTTCCGGTCCGGATAGGTATCCATCAAAGACTCCGCCGCCAGTCTCGCGGAGTTGGAGGTGCCGGAAAGTCCGCTGGAGAGCGAGATGTGCAGCACATCCTTGCCCTCCTTCAAAAAGGGCTCGAAAAACTCTTCATACTCCCCGATGCTCACCTGACTGGTCTTGGTCTCCTCTCCCTCCAGCATCCGCCGGAAGAGTTCCTCGGGGGGAACGGACTCACCCATGTCGTCCAGATACTTGGTCCCGCCCAGTTCAAAATGGAAATAGACCGCAGGGATGTTCCTCCGCTCGAAATACTCTTTGGACAGGTCACAGGAGGAACAGCAGCTCAGGATATAATCGCTCATTTTGTCATAGATTCCTTTCTCGTTCTTCGATCGGGCAGACCAAAAGGCCTTCCCGAAAACCACTGTAAATCTTACAATAGAAGCCTCCGATTTGCAAGAATCAAGGCAGTCTGGGACTCCAGTGGTTCTGGTTGTACAGATCCGTAAAGCGGTACAGTGCGATGTGGTCATCGGACAGATAGGTGTCGCTGACGGTCAGCGCCCCGGTCACGGTCTGCCGCGATCCGATGAAAAAGCTGTCGATAAACTCGCCGTCATAGCTGTAGTAATCCGCCACAAAGTCCACAAAATCCCCCACCTCCAGGGGCAGGAGGCCTCTGGATACGGTGTCCGTCTGATACGAAGGGTCATAGTCCGGATCCGCACCGGCGATATAGCCCGTGGGGTGCTCGGGATCAAAGATCACCACAAGTCTGACACGATTGTCATTTAAATATGCCGGGATGTAACCGGTAACCGTCATCTCGTCCCCGTCATAGACGGTGTCCACATGGTAATAGGCCACGGGCTGGCCGTTGACGGAGATCCAGGTTCCGTCCGTATCCGGGATCAGATTCCCCGCCTCGTCAATATCGAAGAGGTTGTCCAGCCCCATGTCGATGTAGCCGTTTCCGTCATCCACATACATGTTCAGGTCCACGCTATGGATCAGCTCCCACTGATCAGCCGCGATGGGCAGGATGGGATCGCCACTGGCGCTGAACTTCCATACCAGGGCAGACGCATCGAACTGATGGTCCGTGATGAAGGACGCCCGGTCCGCATCGGAGAGGCTTCTGCCGCCGAAGATCCCCGAGAGTGCGGAGTTCCCGGAAAAGGCGGACACCAGGCTCAGCACGGAATCCAGGCCCTGAACGGAGGCTCCGGAGCCTCCTCCCGTGAGCATCTCCAGGGGGTTGGCCAGGCCGCTTCCGCCGTAGGATGCGCCTCCGGTAACCGCCTGACCGGACAGCTCCAGGCTGGCGAATTCCCGGATGCAGTCGGAATACTCGGACCCCAGTCCGATCTGGTCATAGGTGCTGACAGCCTTCCCCACAGAGGAGGTCTTCCGGTACGGGAAATACACGGAGACACCGTAGGCGTTGGTCATGTTGGAGGAGGTGCGGTTGTACTTTACCGCCTCCAGAAGCGTCCCGGCCAGTTCCTTCGCCTCATCGGTGCCGATGCCCTGGGCGAACTGCACCAGGTCGATCTGATCGATCTTCGAGGACTGGGCAAACTCTCTGGCGCCGCTTCTGGCATCCGACACCGTCTGATATCCGCCGTCGGTGATGAGCTTCGTGGTACTGCGGGAAAACTCCTTAAAGTCCGCAGGCAGGGTCTCGGAGAGTTCTGCCAGGTCCACCACGGACAGAGTGCATTTCTGGCCGCTGCAGGTCCGGGCGCAGGTGTCCACGAAGTCATCGATGATCTGCTTCGACAGATCCAGGGAATCCATGGAGGTGTTTTGTGACAGACTTGTCAGCCAGTTGGTGTAGTACCAGCCCACGCCGGGCTCGGTCTCCTCGGAGGCCACGATGTAGTCGGCGTACTGAGCGATCATCAGGTCCGTCTCCACCGTCGCCATAAGGCAGGTGTCGAATCCGATGATGTCAAAGGTTGTTCCCGCATTTTTCAGCGCGGTATCGATGCCGGCCAGGGTCATGGATCCCTTGGATGCGTTCTTTTCGTCATATCCGTATCCGGACACGGATCCTCCGCCGTGATCCCAGAAGATGAGGATGTTCCGGTTCGCGGGGAAGTTCTTTGTCCCATACTGGATAAAGGATGTCAAGGTAGCCGGATCGGTCATGGCGCCGGTCCCGGCATCATCCTCCAGGGTGCGCATCTTGCCGCCGGTGATCTGGTAGATCTGGTTTCTGTCGGATGCGACGATGTTGTTCTTCCACTTCCAGCACCCGCCGGTGTAGACGATGAGGTTCAGCCTTCCGGAGACATCGGCGCTGAGCATTTCCTGAAGGTCATTGGTCGCCATGCCGCTCTTGGATTCCAGGTCGGTGCCGCACATGTACACCATGACGGTGACGGTATCCTGACCGTCTCCCAGCAGGGTGGTATAGCGGTCTCTGGCTCCTGCGGCCACGTTCCGGTTCAGGGTTCCGGTGTTGGGCTGTCCGGTCCACGCCGCACTGGTACCGCTGACGCTGCCATAGAGTCCGGTGCCGCCGCCCAGCAAGGACGCAAGGCTTCCTGCGCCTGTGCTGCTCTGGGCCGCATCCAGAAGGCCGGCCACGCTGCTTCCGCTGCCGGATCCGCTGCCGCTGCCGGTGATCGCGGTCCCGGCGGTGTCACTGCCTCCGCCGCCTCCCAGCAGGGATGCCAGGCCGCCGCCTCCGCCGCCCAGCACCAGGAAGAGGATCACGATGATCATGAAGAGCTTGCCGCGTCCGCCGCCGCTGCGCACCGGGCCGCCGCTCACGCCGGAGGAGCCGGGTCTGGATCCGCCGCTTCCCATGAAGGAACCGCTTCCCACATGTCCCGCTCCGGTTCCGGAACCACGGCGCGATACGCTCGCTCCCTGGCCGGTGATGTTCTTTTGTCTGCCTCTGGGTTGTGCCACTGTTCTTGTCCTTCCTGTTGTGGTTTACTGACGCTTCCTCGCGGATGTGTTTGGTTCCGGCAACGCTTCCGCTGTCGGTCCTCGGGGCAAAGATGCGAAGCATCTTGCAGGCAGCCGGGCTTGGCCCGGCTGGCTAAGCCTCGGACAGACTGCCTGAACCAAACCACAGTCCGCTCGGTCGCTGCTCGACAACGCTTTATAGATACCCTGTCATGTATCACAAGTTCATCATATTTAGTACATAGTCATTGTAAATCTGATACAGTTCGTATTTGACCAATGCATTGATCAATCTCTGCACATCAGGTCTGTCGACTCACCAACCTGTCCCGGACAGCGACCGACCAAATCGAATTTGGTTCAGGCAGTCTGTCCGAGGCTTAGCCAGCCGGTCCAAGCCCGGCTGCCTGCAAGATGCTTCGCATCTTTGCCACGAGGACCGACAGCGGAAGCGTTGCCAGAACCAAATCGATTCGGGAGGCCGCGTCACTAGCACCCGCTACGTCACTGTGGCAGGTCTTACACCCGCTCGAACACGGGCATGTACTCGATGGGTGCCTTCACGGTCACGGTCTGTCCGCCCTCGTACACGGTCCCGTCGGAGGTCAGCTTCCAGCTCCCGGCGGGCAGGTACACACTGCGCTCATAGCAGTTCAGGGCGAAGATCGGTGCCACCAGGTACTTCGCACCGAACATATACTGATCCTGCAGCTCCCAGCACTTCTCGTCCGCGGGGAACTCGTAGAACATGGTGCGGATCAGGGGAGAGCCGTTCTCGGAGGCCTCGTCGTAGAGGGCCTTGATATAGTCATGCATGGAGATCCGGATGTCGTAGTACTTCTTCATGATGGCGTAGTTGTCCTCGCCATAGCTCCACAGCTCGTTGGGCTGACCCGTGTGCAGATAGCCGCCGCCCCAGTCTCTGGTGTCAAGAGGCGGGATATTGTAAGGGCCTCTGTCCCCGTGCATCCGAAGGACTGCGGAGTAGACCGCGAACTGATACCACCGGATCAGGAGCTGCCGGAAATTGGGGTCCGCCACATCGTCGGTCATGAAGCCGCCGATATCCGTGGTCCACCAGGGGATCCCGGCGAGGCCCATGTTCAGGCCCGCCTGGACCTGCTCGTAGAATGCCTGGAAGGTGCTGGGCACGTCTCCGGACCATACCACGTTGCCGTACTTCTGGCTCCCCGCCCATGCGCAGCGAAGGAGATTCACCACCGTGCCGTCTCCCAGGTCCTTCATCTTGTCGTAGAAGACCCGGCTGTACATCTGCGGATACATATTGCTGCACTGAAGGGCAGGCAGATCATAGTAGCGGTAGTTCTCGAAATCGTAGACCCCGTAATCCGGCTCCGAATTGTCCAGCCAGAAGGCGTCGATGCCGTAGTCATAATAATTCTTTTTGCAGACCTCCCAGACATACTCCCGGGTGGCGGGATTGAAGGGATCGATCTCCACGCAGTCGCCCTGATAATCGTAGGTCTGAGCCGCGCCGCGCTCCGTGCGGATCAGCATGCCCTGCTCCATCATGGGGCCGAAATTCTCGCTCTTTCTGTCCACACTGGGCCACACCGAGACGATGACCTTGATGCCCATGGCGTGGAGTTCGTCCACCATGGCCTTGGGATCCGGCCAGTAGGTGGTGTCGAATTTCCAGTCGCCCTGCACCGTCCAGTGGAAGAAGTCGATGACGATCTGGTCGATCTTGATGCCTTCCTTCTGATAGGCCCGGGCCACCTCCAGCACCTCGTCCTGGGTGCGGTAGCGGAGCTTACACTGCCAGAGGCCCATGCGGTCCTCGGGGAACCGGGGGGCACGGCCGGTGACGGCGGTGTAGGCCTTCAGGATGGCCTTCGGATCATCCTGCGCGGTGATCCAGTAGTCCATCTGCTTGGTGCTGCGGGCGATCCACTCGGTATAGTTGCAGCCGAAGGTGACGCGTCCCACAGCGGGATTGTTCCACAGCAGTCCGTAGCCCAGGCTGGACACCAGGAAGGGCACGGAGATCTGGGAATTTCTCTGGGCCAGCTCCAGCACACATCCCTTCAGGTTCATGGGAGACTGCTGATACTGCCCCATGCCGAAGAGCTTCTCCCCTTCGTTCGGATCGAATTTCACGTTCAGGGTATAGTCGCTGCCGCCGATGATCCCCTTCCACTCCCGGTTGACGATCTTCAGACATCTGCTGCCCTGGGAGAGGGTGCCGCCGTAGCTGCGGTAATACTCCCGAAGGATCTGCTTTCCGTCGCGGTAGAAGGTGAGCACACCGGCAAAGTTCACCGTGGCCTTCAGTCTTCCGTTGGTGATGGAGGCCGTGGGCTGTTTGGCGATGCTGCCGTCTCCCACCCAGAAATCCTCCTGGCCGATCTCGATGACGGGCTGTGTCTTTTCCGGCTCCTCGGTCAGCGCCCAGTCATACTTCGTAAACTCGGGAAAGCATGTGGCACGGACCCGGAGGGAATCCGCCCCCCAGCCTTCGATCCGCAAAGTCTCGCCGCCGTGATACGCCAGCAGTGCTCCGTTCTCCTGAACAAATTTCATACTTCATCCTTTCCGCGCTCCGAAAGATCCTCTTTGCCTTCCGGAACCGCTAAGTTAAATATCATCCCCCTCCGTAAAGGGTACATATCGGATCTCACTTTCCTTTTTTTCCAGGTATTCCTGGGCGCTCTCCGCGATCCTGTCCTCGTAGCCGGTGAGGGCCGCAAAGGGGGAAAACTGCGCCGCCCGGGCGATGGGGTCCATCCTGGGATGGGTCCTGCTGTCCGGATGGGGCAGCATATAGAGATCTTCATATGGGTCTTTTTTCCCCGGATTTGACATCCTGCACTCCCCGTCGTACCCTGTATCTGCGGGACTCCCCGCCTGTTGCGCTGCAGGAAAGGAACGCTATGAAAAACACGACGCTCTGCTATCTGGAACAAAAGGACTCTTACCTCATGCTCCTTCGAAACCGCAAGGAGCACGATGAAAATGCCGGCAAATGGATCGGCGTGGGCGGCAAGTTCGAAGAGGGCGAAAGCCCCGTGGACTGCCTGCTGCGGGAGGTCCGGGAGGAAACCGGCCTGACCCTGACGGAATATGCCTTTCGCGGCATTGTGACGTTTGTGTCGGAAAGCTGGGGTACCGAGCAGATGTTCCTCTTTACCGCCACCGGCTTTACCGGCCGCCTGGTCACCGACTGCCCCGAGGGGGAGCTTCGCTGGATCCCCAAAGGGGAGCTGGCGGATCTGCCTCTCTGGGAGGGAGACCGGGTCTTTCTGGAGCTTCTGGCAAAGGATGCCCCGCCCTTTTTACTCACGCTGGGCTATGACGGGGCGGACCGCCTCATCAGGAACGAAATCCAATGGTGCCCCTTCTCTTGTCCTCCACCAGACGCTTAAACTCCGTCTCCTCGGTGGCACTTAAGATGTCCTCCTTGCGGATCACCATCCCCTCCTCCGGGGAGAGGCTGTAGCGGTAGGCCGCCTTGCCCCATGCGCGCTCGTAGAGGTTCCGGATCATCCGGGCATTGCTGAAGGTCTTGTCCTCCATGACCTTGTCGGAGATATTTCCCAGGAAGTCGTGAACGGCTCCCTTCACATCCTCGTCATAGGCGAAATTGTCCGCCATCATCTTCCAGAAGATCTCCTCCAGCTCTTCCTTGGTGTAGCTGGGGAACTCGATCTCATAGGGCACGCGGCTGGCGAAGCCGGGATTGCTCTCTAAGAGCTGATGCATCTCGTCCGTATACCCTGCCATGATGACGCACAGATCGTCCCGATGGTTCTCCATCTCGGTCATCAGGGTCTCGATGGCCTCCCGGCCGTAATCCCTGGGGGAATCCTCATGGTAGAGGCTGTAGGCCTCATCGATAAAGAGCACGGAGCCGTAGGCGTCCCGGCAGTAGCCGCTGGTCTTGGGTGCGGTCTGGCCGATGTACTCGCCGCACAGATCCCGGCCCTTCACCTCGTAGAACAGGCCCTTCCGCAGGACCCCTTCCTCCCGGAAGATCCCGGCCAGGATCCGGGCCACGGTGGTCTTGCCGGTACCGGGGCATCCGGTGAAGAACATATGGATCGCCGGCGCCTTGACGCTCTTATTCTCCTTGTAGAGCTCCTTCTGGGTCTTGATCTGGGCCACGATCTCCCGGATCTTCTTTTTCACCTGGGCGATGCCGATCATGGCCTCTAACTGCTCGTAAGGGTTCTCCGCCATCTCATCATCTCCGATGAACTTCTCGAAATCCTTCTCGCAGATCCGCATATCCAGCGCATCCTGACCGAAGTTGCTGAGGGCCTTCTGATACACCAGCTGGTCCACCATCTTCCCCAGAGTCTTGTATCCGAAGAAGGAATCGTCGCTCTTTTCCCGCATGATCCACTGCTCGATGTAGGAATTGCAGTCATCCCCGGTGGTGCAGTGATACTTTTCCGCCCCCTCCCGGAAGAACCGGACCATGCTCTCGATGGCGATGGGCGGCACCACGATCTGCCGCACGGCCATGGTGTCCCCGATCTGCTCGGAGATCTTGTTCCGCACCGAGACCTCCATGTAGGGCACCCGGAACACCAGGATGAATTTCTTTGCGTATTCCGCGATCTCCCGCATATACTCGTGGATGGCCCCGGTTCCCAGCTCGCTCTGCCACTCGGAGATATCCATGCAAAGGATCAGGCGCTTGCGGCTCTTTTTGTTGGAGTCGGCAAAGCCCTTTGCCATATCCACCGCCTCATCCCAGGCTTCGTATCTGTGATCCCGGCCGGCATTTCCGGAGATCTTGATCTCCCGGATCTGTCTCTCCTTGTCCTGACCGGCATCCAGCAGCCCGAAGGAGGCGTACACCTCCGCCACTGCCTGCAGGAAGGAGGTCAGACCGTCCCCGGCGTTGATGCTGATCAGCAGGTTCTGGGACCAGATGGCGTCCTCCGCTCCCATCTTCCGCAGGGTTCCGATGGCGCCGGACAGCTCCTTCAGATAATCCGCCAGAACCGGAGAAAACCGCATGGGGGTCTCATTCAGAAGCTTTGCCAGCACTCTGGCAGCCTCCTTGCCGTACCGGTCCAGCTCCGGAGCATTCCCCTCCTCGTGGGGTGCCCCGTCAAAGATGCTCTCGATCTCTTCCTCTTCCCGTCTGGGTACCTGCACAAACTCTCCCGTTCCTTCCCCTTCCGCGGAGTCCCCTGCTGCCTCACCCGCAGCGCCCTCCGTCTCTTCCGGAGTCTCCTCGGGTGCGCTTTCGGTCTTTTCCGGGGCCTTTTTCGGCGGCTCCCTGTGGGAGACGGAACCGTCCACCCTGGCGGGCAGCGTCATGCCCTCCGTCTCGCCGGAGATGGACATCACGGCCCAGGGTTCCTCCTCCCCGATCTCCTCCGAAACGAAGCCCGCTACCTTCAGTGCCACGGCGTCCCGCTGATCCTCCGGCACCTCCGCCCGCACGGAGACGGAATCGCATCCGAGGAATTTCACATCCTCGATGGAGCGGATAAGGTTCTCGATCTTCCGGATGGGATTTCCCGAAACCTTTCTCTGATCGTTGACCCAGTTTCTCAGAAAGCTAAATGTCAGTCTGCTCATGTTTCCTCCGTTCAGGCAGGGCCTGTTTTTGTTTGTCTGTATGTATCATCCGGCGTAGTAGGCTGCCAGTTTCTTCACCGCGGTGATGACCCCCGAAACCTCTTCGTCCGTCATCCGCGGGTAGAGCGGAATGCTGAGGATCCCCCCGTAGATCTCCTCGGCCACGGGACACAGATGTCCCTCATAGCCCAGCTGTCTGTAGTAGGGGAAGGTGTAGACCGGAATGTAATGGATCTGGCAGTGGATGCCCTCCGCATCCATGGCATCGAAAAACTCCCGTCTGGTGCAGGTAAGGACCTTCGGATCGATCCGCAGCATGTACAGATGCCGCACCGTATCCGAATCCTCCCGCTCCCGCTGGAGCCTGATCCCCGGAAGATCCGCGAAAGCTTCGTCGTAGCGCCTCGCGATCTCCTTTCGCCTGGCGGCGAAGCTTCCCAGCTTCCGCAGCTGGCTGATCAGGAGGGCGGCCTGCAGATCCGTGAGCCGGTAGTTGAATCCCAGCAGCTGCTGCTCATAGAACCAGCTGCCCTCATCCCGGGCTTCCAAAAAGCGCTCCGGATCGTGCTCCATACCGTGGGACCGAAGGAGCAGCAGCTTTTCGTACAGGGCTTTGTCGTTTGTCAGCACCGCGCCGCCCTCTCCGCAGGTCACGGTCTTCACCGGATGGAAGGAAAAGCAGGTCATGTCCGCCAAAGATCCGACAGCTCCGTCATATTTTTTCCCGTGATAGACCGTGCCGATGGAATGCGCCGCATCCTCGATGAAGACCAGGTGATGCCTGTCGCAGATCTCCCGCAGCTCATCGATCATCACCGCCTGTCCCGTGTAGTCCACGGCCACCACGGCCTTTGTCCGCTCCGTGATCTTCGCCTCCACATCCTTCGGGTCGATGAGGTAGGTCTCGGGATCCACATCCGCAAACACCGGACGGGCCCCGCAGTACAGCGCGCAGTTTGCACTGGCCATAAAGGTGAGGGGGGTGGTGATCACCTCATCCCCGGGGCCGACCCCCGCCGCCAGGGCCGCGATATGGAGCGCGGCGGTGCAGTTGCACACCAATACCGCATATTCTGCTCCGGTGAGCTCGCACAAAAGCCGCTCCGCTTCCTCCACCTTGGGGCCGCAGGTCACGTAATCGCTCACCGCGGTCTCGGCGATGGCCGCCGCATCCTCCTGCGTCACCCACTGTTTGCCGTAATAGATCTTCTTCTTCCGCACCGGCTCTCCTCCCAGGATCGCCGGCAGTGCTTTGGATTCCGTCATTTCTTCCGTATCCTCCGGATCAGTCCGCAAATTTCATGCAGAGCACGAAGGTGAATTCCTCCTCATCCAGCCGGTATGCGGGCAAAAGGGCCTGTCCGCAGGAATTGCTCCCCACGCCGCTCTGTCTGTAGTCCAGGTGCACTTCCACCGCGCCCTGCTCCTGCAGCTCATAGTTGTGTGCTTTCCGGGCCAGCTCGGCATCCCCGTAGGCCGATGCGTTAAAGGAAAACTCTCCTCCCACGCAGCCCTCCGGCGCCGGGACCGATGCCCGAAGGCTCCCCAGGGACAGGGCCATGGCACGATGCGCACCGTTTTCCTGGGGCTTTATGTAGTCCTCGTGAAGCCCCGAGACCGTGGTCTCAAACAGGCTCAGGTACGAGGCGTGATGCTTGTCCACATAGTTCTCATAAGGGCCGAAGCCGTAATAGGTCACCGGCACGCTGCCGTCCCCGGGCAGAAGAAGCCGGAGCCCGAACCGGGGCAGGAAGGGAAAATGCCGGTCCCGGTGCACATCCATCCCCAGCAGGAGTTCTCCGTCCGTGAAGATCCTCCAGGTCAGGGAAAACCGCAGGAAGGGCTGTCTGCCGGGAGCGGCCAGGCTCCCCTCCGCTGTGATATCCAGCGCCTTTTCCTCCAGATACTCCGCCCGGATCCGGTAGATCTTCGGCCCGGCATCATCATATCCGGCTCTGCGCCATTCATTCCGGATCTGTGCGTCATTGTCCGTGGGGGCACGAAAAACGCAGTATCCCACCGGTCCCGCCAGAAGCTCTTTGCTCCCCGCAAAAGCCTGGTCCGGAAGACCGGTCTGTTTGTCAAAACGGTAAGTCCGGTTTCCGGCATGCACCGTCAGGAACCGCTCATCCTCCTCATACTCCGGCGCTTTTCCGGAGGCCCGAAGGGCTCTGCCTTGAAGACCGTATACCCGGGCGGCTCCGCTTCCCTCATACCGGATCCGGAACTGGTCAAAGCCCAGTTCGTCCCCGGCCTTCACCGGCGCGCCCTCTATGTCCGAAAGATCCGCGGAAGCCTTTTCCGAAGGGTGATCCTCCCGTCGCAGATACAAAAGCCGCAGGAACACATCCCCTTCCACCGTCTCCTCCGCGGGAAATCCCGGCATGGCTGCGGGTTCAAAGATCCGGCTTTCATGGGGAGGCGTATCCGGCGCATCCACCTGGCCGGTCCAGATCACCTCTCCGTCCCGCTCCAGCTCCGCCCGGATGGTCACCGCTTCCGCCAGATTCACAAAATCCAGCATGTTACAAAGGGATACCTGCCGGCTCCCCTCTGCCGCCACGGCCCGCACCGGCCGGATGATGTTGCCGTACTCCCGAAGACCCGTGTGAGGTCTTCTGTCGGGATAGACCAGGCCGTCCACGCAGAAATTCCCGTCGTGATACCGCTCCCCGCTGTCTCCGCCGTAGGCGTAACGGATGCGGCCGTTTTCCGTTCCGGTGTCGATGGCGTGATCGCACCACTCCCAGATAAATCCCCCCGCCAGTCCGTCGTAGTAGTAGATCTGCTGCATATAGTCCTCGAGATCTCCGGGGCCGTTGCCCATGGCATGGGCATACTCGCACAGCACATAGGGCTTCCGGGGCTTGTGTCCGGCGAAATACCGGTCGATCTCGTCATTGGAGGGGTACATCCTGCTGTAGACATCCAGCACGGACAGGTCTCCCCGATGGCCGTCCACCTCCCAGATGCTCTCGTAATGCACGGGCCTTTCGGGGTCCGTCTCCTTGATCCAGCGGGCCGCCGCCTCGAAGTTTTCCCCGTAGCCGGCTTCGTTTCCCAGAGACCACATCAGGATGCATCCCCGGTTTTTGTCCCGGCAGACATTTCTCCGCACCCGGTCCAGGATCGCCTCCGCAAACCGGGGATCCTGCGCCAGAAGGCCGAAGGTCCGGTCGTATCCGCCGCCCACCAGCTCCGCGCAGCCGTGGATCTCGATGTCCGACTCCGCAATGAGATAAAATCCCAGCTCCTCGCACAGATCCGGGAACCAGGGGGCATTGGGGTAGTGGCTGGTGCGGATGGCATTGACGTTAAAATGCTTCATGAGACGCAGATCCCGCAGGGCCTGTGCCCTGGAGATGGTATATCCCGTCACCGGATCGCTGTCGTGACGGTTGACGCCCCGCAGCTTGATATTCTGCCCGTTTACCAGCAAAACCCCGTCCCGGATGAGGATGCTCCGGATGGCCACCTTTTCGCAGATCCGCTCCCCGTAGGCATCGATGATCAGGGTATACCGGCAGGGGTCCTCCGCATTCCAGAGTCTGGCATCCGGCACGGTGAGCACCGCGGTCTGTCCCGGCGCCGTACGGCCTTCCGCGATCTTTCTCCCCTGAGGATCCTCCAGGGTCAGCCGGATCCCGGCATCCTTCGGATCGGGATCTCCCGTCACGGTGAGGGCCTTGAACAGAATGTCGGCGGTGGCATTTCGAACTGCCGCCACGCCGCAGTCCTCCGGGAGATGCACATCGGTCCGCACCCGGTAGTCGGCGATATGGGTCCGGGGTCTGCATAGGAGGGATACATCCCGGAAGATCCCGGTCATCCGGAATTTGTCCTGGTCCTCCAGATAGGTGCCGTCGCACCATTTCAGCACCAGCACGCTTAAGGTATTCTCCCCTTCCCGCAGGTACTTTGTCACTTCGAATTCGCTGGGGCTGTGGGATACCTGGCTGTAGCCCGCAAAGGAGCCGTTAAGCCACAGATAGAAGCAGGAATCCACGCCCTCGAAATACAGATAAACGCTCCCCCGAAGCTCTGCGTCTGTCACGGAAAAGGTCTTCACATAGGCCGCAGACGGATTCTTTGCGGGCACAAAGGGCGGATCGTAGGGGATGGGAAAACGGACATTGATATATTGATGGGCATCCGCGCCCAGGTTCTGGATGCAGGAGGGGACCGTGATCACGTCCCAGCCCTGTGAGGCACCCTCCGTGAATTCCTCCGGGACCTCCTCCGGGCAGGCAAAGCAGCGAAATCGCCAGTCGTCCCCGGACAAAAGGCGCAGCTCCGCAGCCGGCTCCCCGCCCTCTGCGGCATAGGGGACGTAATAGCTTCTCGTCTCCTCGCAGCCCACATGCAGCGTCTTCGGGTCCTCGTAGTATCGTTCCAGTTTCATGGCATCTCTCCTGATGGGCGGATTCCCGCTTTTCCCGCTTTTTGCAGGCCGGAGTCTGTCCCGGATCTTTTGCGAAAAAAGAAGGGCGGCGGGCTTTCACCTGCCACCCTTCGATTATACAACAGAAAACCTAAATCTTGAAGAAGGAAATCGAATCCTTCAACGCGTCCGCCACCTCTTTCAGGGCTCTCGCTTCGTCCACCACGGACGCCATATTGCCGGAGAGCTGCATGAGGGATGCGCTGGTCTCCTGGGTAGAAGCGGCATTTTCCTCGGAAATGCTGGAGAGGCGCTCGATGGCATCCACCATCCCGTTCTTGTCCCTGTCCACGGACTTCACCAGTTCCTCGATCTGATGGCTGCCCTCCTCGCTGTCCCGGAGCTGCTGCCCCATCCGGTCGAAGGAGGTGCTCATCCGGTCAAAGGCCACGGTTTCTTCGTCGGTGGCTTCCTTGATGGTCTGGGTCAGGCGCTTATTCTGCTCGGAGAGGGTGGAGATCCGGGACAGCATCTCCGTGATCTCCTTTGCGGCGCGGTTGGAGTCCTCCGCCAGGTTCTTGATATTGTCCGCCACCACCGCAAAGCCTCTGCCGGCCTCCCCGGCGCGGGCCGCCTCGATGGAAGCGTTTAACGCCAGCAGGTTCGTCTCGCTGGCGATGCTGATGATGGCCTCCGCTGCCCTGGAGATCTCCTCCACCACCTTGGCGGTCTCACTGACGGATCCCTGCACCTCTCCTGCCATGCGGTCCGTCTCCTCATCCGCCTTCTTCAGCTGTTCCACCTGTTCCTGCACCTCGGAGGAAGCGGTATAGACCGCATCCGTGATCTCGATGTTGTGGTTCGCGCTCTCTAAGACCTGGTCGATGGAATTTCCGATGTTCACCGTCAGATCCGCCGCATTCTGGACATCCTCCGCCATGACGGAAGCTCCCTGGGCCAGATCCGAGACCGCGCTGCTGATGCTCTCCGCAACCCCCTGGGATTCGGTGATCATCTGCTCGGCGCTGTCCGCCCCGGCATTTACCCGGTCCGCCTTCTCCGCGATGGTACACACCGCCTGTTTGATACGGCCCCGCATGCTCTCCAGGTGATCACTGATCTCATAAAACTCCCGGACCTTATGCTCATTCTTCAGCTCCGCAGAAAAATCCCCTTCCGCCATCACCGTGATATCCGCCGCAATGGAACGGATCTTTTTGTTGATGGCCAGAGCCACAAGGCCCGCCACGGCACCGAAGAGAAGGATGGCGACGATGACCACCAGGATCTGGCTGTTGATCTGCCGGTTGATCAGCCGGGCAGTATCCGCATAGGGCGTGCCGGCAAACATCATACCGAAGATCTGTCCGCTGCTGTCCCGCATGGGAAGATAGTATCCGGAGAAATCCTGCCCCACGATCTCCACATGGGCGATGAATTTGTTTTTCCCGCCCTTCAGAACATCCGCGATCACCGCATCCGACGCCTTGGTCCCCAGGATCGGCTTCCCGGAGGCGTCCTTGATGGAGGTGCCGTACCGGGTATCTCCGTAGAAAAGGGTCAGATAGACGTCCTCATCCAGGGCGGCGCCGAAGAAGGGATCCAGGGGATCCAGCGCCAGGATCCCGCCCACAAGCAAAGAGCCGTCGTCCTGCATGATCCAGGTGCCGTCTCCGGACATGGCCATGGCATTAAAGTGCTGCGCCGCGGTCTGTGCCACACCGAAGAGCTTCTCCTCGATCTCCGTCATGGCCATGGTCTTGGTGGCGCGGACGGCGAATACATTCACCACGATGCACGCAACGATCATGGGAATGATGGCCAGCATCAAAAGGACTGCGATAATACTGATCTTCTTTTTCTGTTTCATGATGGTATGCCTCCTAAAAAAATACAGACTTCCGTGTCTTTTGTGTTCTGAATTCCGTTTCAGCGCGCATCCCCTGCCTGTGACGGATCGGGATGCACGCGTGAATGCCTCATTCAGAAGGCCCCCCGTTATGATCGACACCTTATGGATCAAACGTACTCTGATTGTATCACATTTTCCTTTGGAAATGTATCTTTTTCCGTCTCTCTACGCCTTGTGCCCGCCCACCTGGCCGTTTCGCTCGATGGTCATGGCACCTTCTTCGAAATTCATTCCCTTCAGAATGGCATTTTTGCCATAGCGCTTCTGGATGGAGAGCACCGCCTCCTGCAGGCCCCGCTCCCGCTCCCGGGCTGCGCGTTTTTCTTCCCGCTCCCGCTCTAAGGCCTCATAGTCCGTGAACAGATCCATCTGCTCATATCCGGCCGCCTGCTCCTCCCACGCCACCGATTCGGGCTTTACATGGTTGGCCACCACATACATCCTGCGCACGGTGAGGAAGGGGATGACGATCCTGTCATAAAGTTTCGTCACCGCCTCCAGGATGCTCTTTGTGGAGGAGGTAAACTCCCCCAGACCGATGGATCCGTGGGCGTTTTTCGGCTCCTGCCGTCCATACCGGTCTGCGGTGATCTCCGCCCCCGGCAGCGCCAGATAGCGCTTTACCAGCTCCGGGTCCAGGAGATTCTCCACATCATACCCCACCGTCAGCACGATCTGATCCGTGACCAGGCGCTTGTCCACCAGATCCAGCACCAGAAGATCCGTCATCTCCTTTACGATGAGGCGCCCCTTTTCGAAGGAGTAGGGGCATTGCAGCACCTGCCCGGAGCTGATACTGTTACTCTCCGGCACATATTCCCGGATCCGGTCTATGGTGGTGTTTTCCCACCCCCAGGCGTGGTCGATGAGCAGCTCCGCATTGACCCCGAAGAGTTTGTAAAGGAGTTCTTCGTTGTAATACTCCTCCGGCCGGCCCAGGGAGCACCTGGCGATGTCCCCCATGGTGTGAAGGCCGGCTTTTTCCAGCCTGCGGCTGATGCCGCCTCCCACCCGCCAGAAATCGGTCAGGGGCCTGTGGTGCCAGAGCTTCTGCCTGTAGGTGAGCTCGTCCAGCTCTGCGATCCGCACCCCGTCCGCATCCGCCGGCATGTGCTTGGCCACGATATCCATGGCGATCTTTGCCAGGTACAGATTCGTCCCGATGCCGGCTGTGGCCGTGATCCCCGTCTCCGACAGCACCTCCCGGATCATCCGGATGGCCAGGTCATGGGCGCTCATCCCGTAGGTATTCAGATAATGGGTCACATCCAAAAAAACTTCATCCACCGAATAGACATGAACGTCCTCCGGCGCGATGAAGCGCATGTAGATCTGAAAGATCCGGCTGCTGTATTCCATGTAATAGGCCATCCGGGGAGTGGCGGCGATAAAATCCGCCTCCAGGGTGGGGTCCTGTTCCAGCTCGGGCTCGCTGACACTTTTCCCGGAAAAGGGCTTCCCCCCAAGAGCCGCGCGGCGCCTTGCATTGACCTCCCGCATCCGGGAGGTGACTTCAAACAGCCTCGCCCGGCCCGAGATCCCGTATCGCTTCAGGGAGGGCGTGACAGCCAGACAGATGGTCTTTTCCGTCCGGCTCTCGTCCGCCACCACCAGATGGGTGGTCAGAGGATCCAGCCCCCGCTCGCGGCATTCCACGGAGGCATAAAAGGATTTCAGGTCGATGGCGATGTAGGTATGCTGCTCTCCCCCTTCCAGGCGCTCCAGTATCCGTTCCATATCTCATCCCTTTTGCGGGTTATGACAGTTCCGTGCAGACCTTGGTGATCCGGTCCCAGTCAAGCCGCTGCAGATCTCCGGACAGGCTGCTGACCCAGCGCTCCTGCTCCGGTGTCAGGGCGTGTTCCCGAAGTTTTCCCAGCACCCGCTCCGTCTCCAGATAGTCCATATGCTCCGCGGCCTCCCGGAGCCTGGCCTTGCTCTCCGCCCAGGCGCTGTCCGTAAGCTCCGGGTGCTTTTTTCCGGCGGCTTCCTCGCTGCCTGCTCCCCCCGCCGCGCTGCCCTGCATCTCCACCTTTTCCTTCGGCAGGTATCTGGCCACGGTTTCTTCCAGGACCATGGGATCCACGGGCTTCGACAGATAATCCGTAAATCCGGCCTTCAGATACTCCTCCCTGGCCCCCGCCACGGCATTTGCGGTGAGGGCGATGATGGGCACCCCCGCGCTCCTGTTGTCCGTCATCCGTCTCATGGCCGCCAGGGTTTCGATGCCGTCCATCCCGGGCATCCGGTGATCCAACAGGATCAGATCATAGTGCTGCTTCCTGACGGCGTCCAGTGCCTCCGTCCCGCAGGACGCCAGATCGATGGGGATCTGGGTATGGCGCAGAAGCCCCTGAATGACCATCAGATTGGTATGGGTGTCGTCCACCGCCAGGATCCGGGCCTCCGGCGCACGGAAGCTGACATGGTAGCTCTCTCTCTTTTTCGTCCCCTCGCCCTCGAGAAGCCCCCTGCAGTCTCCCACAGGCTCCTCGCTTAACACGTTCTGAACGATCTCAAAGGAAAAGGTGGAACCCTCCCCATAGACACTCTCCACATGCAGCTCGCTCCCCATGAGATCCAGAAGCTGCTTCACGATGGGCATGCCCAGACCGGTCCCCTCCACGGTGCGGTTCCGGGACATATCCAGGCGTTCAAAGGCACCGAAGAGACGGTCCAGCTCCTCCTCCCGGATCCCGATACCGGTATCCGACACGCTGACCTGCAGCAGGATCTGGTCCCGGGTGTAGGGCTTGCTGGTCAGCTTCAGGGAAAAACCTCCCTGCTGCGTGTATTTCAGCGCATTGGTCAGCAGATTGGTGATGATCTGGCGGATACGCAGCTCGTCCCCGTACAGCACCGAAGGGATCTGCTCGTCCACCTCCAGAAGAAAGTCCAGATTCTTGCTCCGGGCCCGGTCTTTGATGAGCCCCACCTGGCTGCGGATGAGTTCCTTTAACTCATAGCGCACGGGCTGGATCTCCATCTTTCCGGCCTCGATGCGGGACAGATCCAGCACGTCGTTGATCAGCCCCAGAAGGGCATTGCCCGCCCCCCGGATATCCTCGGCCCGGGACAGGGTCTCGGGCTCCTGGCTCTCTCTGAGGATCACCTCGTCCATCCCCAGAATGGAATTGATGGGGGTGCGGATCTCATGGGAAAGATTGGACAGAAAGGCCGTCTTTTCCCGGCTGGCCTTTTCCGCATTCTCCTTTTCCTCCTCCAGCCTGCGGATGTATTTCTGTTCCAGGGTGGTGTCCGCCAGGGTGATGTGGTATCCCCGCTTTTTCCGATGGTCCCGCAGATCGTAGATGATGCAGCGGTAGCACCACTCCCCCTGCCACAGAAGGTGCGTGGAGGCTCTTCCCCGGGATTCATACTCATCGATCCATGCAGGGATCAGCTCCAGGAGCTTTGGATCCGCACCCGGGGCGGCATCCCCGGAGGTCTGTCCGGGCACCTCCGGCAGGGGCTTGTCCACCCGCAGCTCTGAGAGCTCCGGGAAGTTGTGCTGGGCCGCTTCGTTGGATCCCAGGTAATTGCGCTTTAAGTCAAAGGAGATCAGGGATGCCCCGTCGGTGTCCATCACCGTGGCCAGAGCCCCGGCGCTGACGTCATAGAGGCAGAGCCTGTCGATGATGGCCAGGGTCAGGATCATCATCACGTTGTATCCCAGGGGCGTGATCTCGATATCCGCCCGCAGGGTACGGCCGAAGAAAAAGGATCCCATCACGATGACCTGCGCAATCATGAGGATCGTCAGGTTTTTGGAGGAGACCGCACGCTTTTTGACAAAACAGTAGATCAGGCACCCCAGCCCCAGGACGGCATAGGCCACCAGATAGATGTAATAGATGATATGGAGCGGCCCGTAGGTCTTGTGCAGCACGCACACATCCCCCACGAAGGTGATGGAAGAGTCCCGGTAATACCAGTCGGTGATGCCGATGGTGAGTACGTTGAAATAACAGAATCCCGCCAGCAGAAACATAAGATTTCTCAGCCAGCCGGACAGTCTGATCTGGCACAGATGGGAGACAATGGTAAAATAGGCGGGCATTACGAAGATCCCGCTGATATAGACCACTTTATTGGCCAGGATCGCTTCCGGAAGCGTTCTGGACAGTGCAAGATAAAAATACCCGATCTCTCCGAACAGGATCAGGACAAACATCAGCATGAAGCTGACATCATACTGCTTCTGCCATTTTCCGAAAAACACACAGGTCAGAAAAACGGACAGGATCAGCATCACTGCATAATAGGCTAATCCGACGCTCATACCGGTCTCTCCAGGAAGAAAAATCGCATCTCTCCGCCGTCGCACATTCTCCCGGCGGAAAACACATCATATCCGTATTTTATCACCATTCGCCGGGGCGAAACAAGCGTTTTTCGGACCGGGACCCGCTGAATCTCTCAGCCCCCCAGATAGGCCTTCCGCACGGAGTCATCCTGCAGGAGTTCCTCCCCCGTTCCCGCGCCGGCGATGCATCCCGTCTCCAGGACATAGGCGCGGTTTGCCACGGACAGGGCCATCTGCGCGTTCTGCTCCACCAGAAGGATGGTGGTGCCCGCCTTGTTCATACTGACGATGATCTCAAAGATCTGATCCACCAGGATGGGGGCCAGACCCATGGAGGGCTCGTCCAGCATCATGAGGCGGGGCTTCGACATCAGTGCGCGTCCCATGGCCAGCATCTGCTGCTCGCCGCCGGAGAGGGTTCCGGCCACCTGCTTATAGCGCTCCCGCAGTCTTGGGAAGAGCTCATACACCTTTTCCAGGGAAGCGTCCACTTCCTCCCGGGGGCGGGTAAAGGCACCCATCTCCAGGTTTTCCAGCACTGTCATCTGCTGGAAGACGCGGCGTCCCTCCGGGCACAGAGCCATGCCCTTCTCCACCACCTTGTGGGCCGGAACCCCCAGGATGGAAGTCCCCTCAAAGGCCACATCGCCGCTGCGGGGCTTTAGCAGTCCGCCGATACAGTTTAAGGTCGTGGATTTTCCGGCACCGTTGGCACCGATGAGGGTCACGATCTCTCCCTCGTTTACCGTAAAGGAGATCCCTTTGATGGCGTGGATGCTCCCGTAATAGACGTGCAGATCGGTCACTTTCAGCATTTCCGCCATGTCACGCCTCCTTTCTGGTGCCGAGGTAGGCCTCGATCACCTGAGGGTTGCTGCGGATCTCAGAGGGAGTCCCCTTTGCGATGATCCTGCCGAAATTCAGGACGATGATACTCTCGCAAATCCCCATGACCAGCTTCATGTCATGCTCGATGAGCATGATGGCGATCTGGAAATCATCCCGGATCTTGCGGATATTGTTCATCAGCTCCTCGGTCTCGGCAGGGTTCATCCCGGCTGCGGGCTCATCCAGCAAAAGCAGCCTGGGCTCCGTGGCCAGGGCGCGGACGATCTCCAGACGCCGCTGGGCGCCGTAGGGCAGGCTGTCCGCCCGGACACCGGCCAGATCCGCCATGTCGAAGATGTCCAGAAGCTCCAGGGCCCGGACATGGGCTCTCTTTTCTTCCTTCCAGTATCTGGGCAGCCGCAGGATCCCGGTGGCGGTGGTATAGCCGGTGTGGTTGTGGAGCCCGATCTTGACATTCTCCTCCACCGTCAGCTTGTCAAACAGCCGGATGTTCTGGAAGGTTCTGGCGATGCCGGCCTGATTGACCTGGGCCGGGGTCATGCCGTGGGTATCCCGTCCGTTTAACAGGATGGTGCCCCGGGTGGGCTGATAGACCTTGGTCAGGAGGTTGAAGATGGTGGTCTTTCCCGCGCCGTTGGGGCCGATGAGCCCGGTGATCTCCGTGGGGCTGATGCCGATGTTAAACTCCTCCACGGCGGTGAGGCCGCCGAAATCGATGCCCAGATGGTTGGCCTCCAGCACCAGGGGCTTTCCCAGATCCCGCTCCGGGATATAGTTGGGGCTGGGGACATTGACCAGTTTGACTTCTGTCTTTGCCTGCTCGCTCATCTGTCCGTCCCCCTTTCCTTTTCATCCTGCAAAGCCTGTGCCTTCTGCGGGGCAGACTGCGTCCGCCCCATGGGGGATCGCAGCTTCAGCCACACGCCTAAGATCCAGACCTTCAGCTTCTCGTTGTTGGTGACGATCATCACCAGGATCAGGACGATGGCGTAGACCAGCATCCGGTAGTCCCTGAACTGCCGCAGGAGCTCCGGAAGCACCGTCAGGATCCCCGCTGCCAGGAGCGAGCCCGTCAGATTGCCGATGCCCCCCAGGACCACAAAGACCAGGATCAGGATCGAGGTGTTGAAATCAAATTTCTTCGGTGCGATGGTGGAGAAGTTCATGGCATAAAGGGCGCCTGCACTCCCCGCGATGGCCGCCGAGATCACAAAGGCCGTCAGCTTGTATTTGGTCACGTTCAGTCCCACGCTCTCCGCCGCGATCCGATTGTCCCGGATGGCCATGATGGCCCGTCCGGTGCGGCTGTGCACCAGGTTCTGGATGATGATGAGGGCTGCCAGCAGCAGCAGGATCCCCGCAGGGAAGGTGGAGAGCTTCGTGACTCCGGATGCCCCCATGGGACCCTTTAAGATGGCTTTCCCGCCGTCCAGCGCCAGGGAAGCCTCGTCCCGCACGGAAAAATGCAGGCCTCTTCCGTCCACGCCCACATAGATGCAGTTCAGGAGATTCTTGATGATCTCGCCGAAGGCCAGGGTCACGAGGGCCAGATAGGCCCCGTTTAAACGAAGCACCGGGATCCCGATGAGAAATCCGATGATGGCCGCCATCAGTGCCCCGATGAGGATGGCCAGAAAGAGTCTCAGGCCGGGGGAGGGGACGGCATCCGCCAGAGCCGTGGCGGCGATGACACCGGAAAAGGCTCCCACGGACATAAAGCCCGCATGTCCCAGACTGAGCTCGCCGGAGATGCCCACCACCAGGTTCAGGGAGATGGCCATGATCATATAGCAGACAATGGGGATCAGCTGCCCCCGCAGGGAATTGCTCAGCGCCCCCGCCGAGGACAGGATCTGGAAGACGGCAAAAAAGCACAGCACCAGACCGTAGTTTAGGAAGGAGCTTCCGGATCTTTTCAGCAGTTTTTTCATGGTCTCTCCCTCCTATACCTTCTCATGCACATTCTTGCCGAGCAGGCCGGCGGGCCGGACGATCAGCACGATGATGAGGACCGCGAACACGATGGCATCCGACAGCTGGGTGGAGATGTAGGCTTTCCCGAAGATCTCGATGATCCCCAGAAGGATCCCTCCCAGCATGGCTCCCGGAATGGAGCCGATGCCGCCGAAGACTGCCGCCGTGAAGGCCTTGATGCCGGGCATGGCCCCCGTGGTGGGCATCAGGGTGGGGTAGGCGCTGCAAAGGAGCACGCCAGCGATGGCCGCCAGACCAGAGCCGATGGCAAAGGTCACGGAGATGGTCCGGTTCACGTTGATCCCCATGAGGGTGGCCGCTCCCTTGTCCTCGGACACCGCGCGCATGGCCTTGCCCATCTTGGTCTTTCCGGTAAAGAGGGTCAGGGCCACCATGATCAGGCAGTTGGCCAGGATGGTGACGATGGTGGTGGGGGAGACCTTAGTGGAACCGATGGTCAGAGCGGGAAGGCTGCCGAACAGATCCGGAAACACCTTCGGATTGGAGCTCCAGATGAGGAGCGCCGCATTCTGGAGAAAATAGGACACACCGATGGCCGTGATGAGCACTGCCAGACTGGTGGCACTTCGAAGGGGCTTGTAGGCCAGCTTCTCGATCACCACTCCCAGCACCGTGCAGACAGCCATGGAAAACAGAAGCGCGGGGATGGCCGGCCAGCCCAGATAGCTGACACTGCAAAATGCCACGTATCCACCCACCATGATGACGTCTCCGTGGGCAAAATTCAGCATTTTCGCGATGCCGTATACCATGGTATACCCCAGTGCGATGATGGCATATCCACTTCCGAGA
>JAFYFY010000179.1 GCA_017543485.1 Lachnospiraceae bacterium
AGCAGTATCTGGCCATCCCGGTGGTGCGCGGACAGAAGACCGACAAGGAGAAATTCGCCGGCGCGGAAGCCACCTACACCATCGAGGCGCTGATGCATGACGGAAAGGCACTGCAGTCCGGGACCAGCCACAATTTCGGGGACGGATTCGCAAAGGCCTTCGGCATCCAGTATACCGATAAGGACAATACGTTAAAGTATGTGCACCAGACCTCCTGGGGCATGACCACCAGACTCATCGGTGCCATCATCATGGTCCACGGGGACGACAGAGGACTGGTCCTGCCGCCGAAGGTGGCGCCGGTACAGGTATGCATCATCCCCATCCAGCAGAAAAAGGAAGGGGTTCTGGAGAAGGCGAGAGAGCTGTATGAGGAGCTCTCCGACACCTTCCGGACGAAGCTGGACGATTCGGACAAGTCTCCGGGGTGGAAGTTCTCCGAGGCGGAGATGAGAGGATATCCCGTCCGCATCGAGTTAGGGCCAAAGGATCTGGAGGCAGGAAGGTGCATCATCGTCCGCAGGGACAACGGCGAGAAGATCGAAACAGCACTGACGGAAGTGTCGGAAAAGGTCCGGGAGACCCTGGAGCGGATGCAGACCGAGATGCTGGAACGTGCCAGAGCCCACAGAGACAGCCATACCTACGAAGCGCGCAGCTTTGACGAGTTTGAGAAGATCTTTAACGAAAAGTCCGGATTTGTGAAGGCCATGTGGTGCGGAGACCGCGCCTGCGAGGATCAGATCAAGGAAAAGCTGTCCGTCACCAGCCGCTGCATGCCCTTCGAACAGGAGCAGCTTTCGGATACCTGTGTCTGCTGCGGCAAACCGGCACAGAAGATGGTCTATTGGGGCAGGGCTTATTAAACCGGAGCGTTTTCACAGCCGGAGACCTCGCAAATAACAGGGAAATCGGATATGAGTTTGATCGTCCTGGATCTGGAATGGAATCAGAGCAGTACCGGCAGGGAGCCCGAAGCGGCCTCCCTGCCTTTTGAGATCATTGAGATCGGGGCGGTGAGACTGGGGGATGGCTGCCGGATGATCGGGGAGTTCAGCGAGCTGATAAAGCCCCAGGTCTACACGAAGATGCACACCTACACCAGCAAGCTGATCCATCTTCAGATGAAGCAGCTGGAGAAGGGAAGTCCCTTCCAGGAGGTGATGGAGCGTTTTTTCCAGTGGTGCAGCAGGGAGGACCTGATCTGTACCTGGGGATCGTCGGATGTGACGGAGCTCCAGAGGAATCTCCTGTTTTTCGGATTAGAGCCCATCGGCCGCGGCCCCGTTCCCTATCTGGACGTGCAGAAGCTCTTTTCCCTGGCCTATGAGGAGGATCGGAAGATCAGACGGAATCTGGAATATGCCGTGGATTTTCTGAAGATCGAAAAAGACATCCCCTTTCACAGGGCCTTCAGCGATGCCTACTATACGGCGGCGGTGCTGAAAGCACTGGTGGAAAAGGATGCCTCGCTCCTGGACTATATCTCCTATGACGTGACCTTCCCTCCCACGGGGCGGGAGGAAGAGATCCATGCCAGATTCCGGAATTATGAGAAGTATATTACCCGGGTATTTCCCACCAAGGAAGCGCTATTGTCTGACCGGGAGGTAAAGGCGCTCCCCTGCTTTGTCTGCGGGAAAAACCTGCGGCTCACCATCCGGTGGTTTTCCACCAACGACCGGCATTATTATGCGGCCGGGGTCTGTGAAAAGCACGGGTATATGAAGGGAAAGATCCGGGTCCGGCATCTGGAGGGGGACAGCGTCTTTGCGGTGAAGACCACGAAGCTGACGGACCCCACAGAGATGCGGGATATCGAGAAAAAGCACAACAAGACCGCCATGCTCCGGATGCGAAGAAGGCAGGGAGGATCCCAGGAGGATCAGAAGTCGTAATCCCGGAACTTGCTGGCGCGCCGGCGTCTTTTGTGCCTGCGGCCGATATCCGCATTCCGCATGCGGTATTCCCGCCTTCTGTCCAGATAGCCCCCCAGTCTCGTCTGGTGGAAAAACCGTTCCCGCTGCCGTTTGCGGTAGCTCCTTCGCCAGTTGGGATGGATCCGGCGGTAGCGTCTGTGCCAGACGGCGATGATGACGATGACGGCGGTAAAACACAGCACGGCGCCTGCGATGTAGGCGATCCGGGTCACATTGACAAAGATAAACTTGCGGGAGTTCTCCGCATTCTCTTTTTCCGCCTCCAGATCGGAGGCGCTTATTTTTTCAAAGGAGTAGGTGTTTAAGTTGGTGCCGGCGAAGTTCACGCTGGCGGTTCCCAGGGGCTGGCCGTGGTAGGAGTAGGAGATGCAGGCCACGCTGTAATCCTCCTCGGTGTCGTAGGAGATCTCGGACTCCAGATCCGCAAAGGTGACGGTCCTGGGGAGGACGACGATATCATCGGGATCCAGCTCCAAAATGGGTTTGGAGCTTCCGAAGACGTCCACGCCGCTGTAGATGGCACCGCTGTCGATGCTGTACCTGGTCTCGGCTTCGGAGACCCGGAGGGTTTCGAAATTCTCGAAGCCGTAGTCATACAGGGCCAGGGTGTCCTCATACTGACGGGGGGCCTCATCCCGAAGGACGACGCAGATCAGACGCATCCCGTTCTTTTCCGCACAGGATACCAGGCAGCTTCTGGCATCCACGGTGTAGCCGGTCTTGCACCCCACCAGATAGGGGTATTCGTACTTTTTGCCCTTGATGAGCTGCATGGCGTTGGCTTCGATGATCTCGTCCTTCTGGTGTGCAGAAGGATAGATGTGCAGCAGCTGCTGGGTGCTGTACTGGCAGAGGAGTTCATGGGAGAAAAAGGCCATACCGATGCGGGCCAGATCGTAGGCGCTGGTGTAGTGGTTTTCGTCGGGGAGACCGTTGGGATTGACGAAATGGGAATCCGTACAGCCCAGCTCCTGTGCCCGTTTGTTCATGATCTCGCCGAAGTCCTGCCAGGGTCCTCCCGCCACATGCTCCGCCAGGGCAAAGGCACACTCGTTTGCGGAGCGGATGAGGATGGCCTGCAGGCACTCCTCCACGCTGAGGATCTCCCCTTCGTCGATGGCGATGTTGTTGCTGTCCCGGGGGGTGTCAAAGACCGCGGCATGGGAGAATTTCACCTCCTCGCTTAAGGAACACTCCTCGATGCCGATGAGGGTGGTGAGGATCTTGGTGGTGGAGGCGGGGTACTGCTTCGCGTGGATATTTTTCGCATAGAGGATCGTCCCGGTCTGTGCCTCGATGAGGATGGCGGACTGGGCGGAGACCACCGGCCCCACGGGCCAGTTGTCGATGTGATTGGACTCGATGGGGAGTGTCTGGTTATACGCAACCAGCTCCTCCGCCGTCTGCGCGGAGGCAGACAGCGAAAGGAGCGGGATCAGGACGATGGGCAGTATGGATTTCAAAAAGAAACGCTTCAGGTTATGCATTCGTTATAAGCTGTGGTTGGAGAAAATTCCGACAGGGCTGTCACCCGAAGGGGCACTGTCCGAAGGACGGCCTTCCGAGGTGTCCGTGCCGGCAGGGGCTTCATCCGGTGCGTCCGCCACTCTGGTGGGGCTTCGGAAGATGGCTTCCGGGTCCGGTGCGGGGTGCAGGAGCTGCTCTTCGTAGGGATTCACGGGAGGCGTCCAGGGCTTTTTGGGAGCCTCTTCGGCAGCCGGGGTCTCGGGTGCTTTGAGGGCATCCTCCGCATTTTGGTCCTCCGCGGGCTTTTTCTCCTCCTCCGGCTCGGGCAGACCTTTTTCCCGGCGGAAGATCTCCATGAACTCCTTGCCGGTGATGGTCTCCTTTTCGATGAGGAACTGCGCCAGCTTGTCCATGACATCCAGATTTTCCCGCAGCAGCGTCAGGGCTTTTTCATAGCTCTCCTTCAGCAGCGCCACCACTTCCTCGTCGATGGCGGCAGCGGTCTGGTCGGAGCAGTTTAAGGCCGTGCGGCCTTCCAGATACTGGCTCTCGATGGTGGCAAAGCCTGCCAGGCCGAAGCGCTTGCTCATGCCATAGCGGGTGATCATGTTGCGTGCGATGGCAGTGGCTTTTTCGATATCATTGGCGGCACCGGTGGTGACATTGCCGAAGACGATCTCCTCCGCGGCGCGTCCTCCCAGAAGGCCCACGATCATATCCCGAAGCTCCGCCTCGGAGTTTAAGTATTTTTCCTCCTCGGGGACCTGCATGACATAGCCCAGGGCACCCATGGTGCGAGGGACGATGGTGATCTTCTGCACGGGCTCGGAGTTTTTCTGAAGGGCGGAGAGGAGCGCGTGCCCCACCTCATGGTAGGAGACGATGCGGCGCTCTTCGGGGCTCATGATGCGGTCCTTCTTTTCCTTGCCCACCAGCACGGTCTCCACGGATGCGAAGAGGTCCTGCTGATTCACAAATTCCCGGCCTTCCTTTACGGCATTGATGGCGGCCTCGTTGATCATATTCGCCAGATCCGAACCCACGGCGC
>JAFYFY010000180.1 GCA_017543485.1 Lachnospiraceae bacterium
GGGAAGCTGCTTTTTGATGATCTCCACAGGGATCCCGCCGATCTGCAGGGCGTTCACCCAGTCGATAAGCTCCGAGGTGCTGGGCTTTTTGCGGATGTCCCGGATGGAACGGATCTGATAGAAGGTGTCCATGGCCTCCTTCAAAAGGTGTTCCTCCACCTCCGGGAAGTGTACCCGCACGATCTGCTCCATCAGCGCTTCGTCCGGGAAGTCGATATAGTGGAAGATGCATCTGCGCAGGAAGGCATCCGGAAGCTCCTTTTCCGCATTGGAGGTGATGATCACGATGGGACGCTGTTTTGCCTTCACGGTGCGCTTGGTCTCGTTAATGTAAAATTCCATCTGATCCAGCTCCCACAACAGATCGTTGGGGAATTCCAGATCCGCCTTGTCGATCTCGTCGATGAGCAGGATCACCTGCTCCTCGGAGTCGAAGGCCTCTCCCAGCTTCCCCAGCTTGATGTAACGGGAGATGTCATCCACCCCTTCCTCGCCGAACTGTCCGTCGTAAAGTCTCTGGATGGTGTCATACACATAGAGACCCTCCTGGGCCTTCGTTGTGGATTTGATGTTCCAGATGATGAGACGCTTTCCCAGGGCTTTGGCCACGGCCTCCGCCAGCATGGTCTTTCCCGTTCCGGGCTCTCCCTTGATCAGCAGCGGCTTTTGCAGTGCGATGGCGATGTTCACGCTGGCCATCAGCTCCGGGGAGGCTACATATTCCTTGCTTCCGGCAAATTCCTTCTCCATGTGTACTCCTCTTTCATTGGATTCTAAGTTCTATATGCCTTGTGATCTGACTTAAACCGCGGAAATCACCACACCGTGTTGGTCACTTCCGCCTTCTTGTCTCTCTGCATCAGCTCCTGCACGGCGGTGCCTGCATCCTTTCCCTCGAAGAGCACCAGGTTGGTCTGCTCGATGATGGGCACCTCCACGCCGTACTTTTTCGCCAGGGCCAGCCCTGCCTTGGCGGAGTAGACACCCTCCACCACCATACCCACCTCTTTCTGGGCTTCCTCCAGGCTCTTGCCCTGTCCGATGAGGATGCCGCAGCGCCGGTTTCTGGAATGCATGCTGGCACAGGTGACGATGAGGTCCCCGATGCCGGTGAGGCCGTAGAAGGTTTCCGCCTGGCATCCCATCTTTGTGCCCAGTCTCGCAATCTCCGCAATGCCCCGGGTGATAAGGGCTGCTTTTGCGTTGTCCCCGTATCCCAGACCGTCCGCGATGCCTGCCGCCAGCGCCACCACATTCTTCAGGGCGCCTCCCAGCTCCACGCCCAGGATATCGGAGCTGGTATAGACCCGGAAGGTCTCGCACATAAAGAGGTTCTGGATGTATTCCGCCGTCTCCTTTGTCCTGGCCGCCACGACGATGGAGGTGGGCAGAAGCCTGCTCACTTCCTCCGCATGGGAGGGACCGGACAGAACGGCCACATTTGCCTGGGGGATCTCATCCTCGATCTGCTGGCTCAGGGTCTTCATGGTGCCCTCTTCCACCCCCTTTGCCACATCCAGGATCAGCTGTCCCTTCGGCACCAGGGGGGCCAGTCGTTTCGCCGTGGCTCTCGTATAGGAGCTGGCCACCGCCATCACCAGCAGGTCCCTGCCCGTCACGGCGGTTTCATCGTCCGATGTATAAGTGATGCTCTCCGGAAGGGTCACCCCCGGCAGCATCTTGTGGGTATGGGTTTCGGAGAGCATCCGGATCTCACTCTCCAGGGCCGACCATACCTGTACCTCATGACCGTTCTGGTCCAGCAGGATGGCCAGTGCAATGCCCCATGTGCCTCCGCCCAGTACCGTAACCTTTGCCATGATCCGTCTCCTCCTTGGATTTTCTGATGATGCGATCTACTTTGTCTCTTCGGATCCTTCCATCGCGGGTCCTTCCGCAGCAGCCTTCTCCGCTCCCAGACTTCCGGGGTCGTTCTTTTTCAGATAGGTCTTTCGCTCATTCCCCGCCAGGAGCCGTCCGATGTTGGCCCTGTGCTGCCAGTAGGCCAGTGCGGTGAGCAGAAAGGTGATCAGGTACATCTCGTTTAAAAGCGCCTGCGGGATCTCCCCCAAAAGTCCCAGCTGTCCCGAGAGGATCATCTCGATGAGAAAGGATGCATACAGGATGAGTGACCCCAGAGAGACATAATGGGTCAGCAGGAAGGGGACAAAGAATTCCACCAGTCCCAGGAAGAAAAAGAGCCAGTGAAATCCCACGATGGTGCCGCCGGTGGAGGCGATGCCCTTACCGCCCTTAAACTTCATGTAGAAGGGAAAATCATGGGCCAGGACGCATCCCGCCCCGGCATACATCACCAGCAGATATTTCATCTCCGGGTACATCCTCCCGAAGGTGACCCGCACGATGATGCAGGCCAGCAGGGCCTTGGCCAGATCTCCCGCAAAGACGATGAGACCGGCTTTCGTCCCCAGGACCCGCAGGGTGTTGGTGGTACCTGCGTTGCCGCTTCCGTAGTTGCGGATGTCGATGCCCTTTAGTTTGCCCAGGATAAAGGCCGTCTGAAACAGTCCAAGCGCATATCCGATGAGAAAGCTGTACAGCCTTGCCATGATGTTACTCCTTTTCTTCCCCGCGTTCCCGAATGATGAACCGAAGGGGCGTTCCCTGGAATCCGAAGGCCTGCCGGATCTGGTTCTCGATGTATCTGGTGTAGGAAAAATGCATCAGTTCCTTATCGTTTACAAAGATCACGAAGGTGGGGGGCTTTACCGCCACCTGGGTGATATAGAACAGCTTCAGGATCTTTCCCTTGTCATTGGGCGGCTGCTGCATGGCTACCGCCTCCGTCATGATCTCGTTTAAAGCTCCGGTGGCCACCCGCTTGTTCTGGGCTTCGGCTACCCGGTCGATGACATCGAAGAGCTTGGAAAGGCGCTGCCCCGTCATGGCGGAGATGAACAGGATCTCGGCGTAGGGCATGAAGGACAGGACGTTGCGGATCTCCTTCGTGTAACGGTAGATGGTCTTGTCATCCTTTTCCACCGCATCCCACTTGTTCACGGCGATGATGACGGCCTTCCCCCGGTCATGGGCGATGCCGGCGATCTTGGCATCCTGCTCCGTGACGCCCTCCTGTGCGTCGATGAGGAGCACCGCGATGTCGGAGCGCTCCACGGCGCTCACGGTCCGCAGGATCATATAGTGCTCCAGGTCTTCCTTCACATTCTTTTTCCGGCGAAGACCCGCAGTATCGATAAAGACATAGTCCTTCTCCCCGTAATGCACCTCGGTATCCACCGCATCCCTGGTGGTCCCTGCGATGTCGGATACGATGAGCCGGTCCTCCCCCAGCAGCTTGTTGATCAGGGAGGACTTTCCCGTGTTGGGCTTTCCGATGATGGCCACATGAGGTCTGGTATCCTCCTCCTCATCCGCCGCATCCGCGGGAAAATAGGAACATACGGCATCCAGCAGGTCTCCGATCCCCTGTCGCTCCGTGGAGGAGATGGGATAGGGCTCTCCGATGCCGAGATTGTAGAATTCATAGACGTCCGCTTCGTATTTCTGGAAGCTGTCCACCTTGTTCACCGCCAGCACGATGGGCTTGTGGGATTTGCGAAGAAGATCCGCCACCCCAAGGTCCGCATCCTGCATGCCGCTCTTTACATCCGTCAGAAAGATGATCACATCTGCGGTATCGATGGCGATCTGGGCCTGGCTGCGCATCTGGGACAGGAGGATGTCCTTGCTCTCCGGCTCAATGCCCCCCGTATCCACCAGGGTGAAATGATAGTTTTGCCAGGTCACATCCGCATAGATGCGGTCCCTGGTCACGCCGGGGGTATCCTGCACGATGGAGATGCGCTCCCCCGCCAGCATATTAAACAGGGTGGACTTGCCCACATTCGGCCTTCCCACCACTGCCACGATCGGTCTTTGCTTTCCTTTTGCCATAAAAATCCTACTCTCCGTAAAGGATGGTCTCTAAAAAATCATATCCGCTTAATTTTACAGTAACCACCCGGACTTGTAAAGCATCCGCCAGTTCCGAGCGGGTCATGTCATCCAGGAAGACCTCCTCCCCGCTGCGAAGGACATTTTCCGGAAGATACACCAGCTCCCCCAGGTCCGTTCCGGACAGCTGCGCCCGAAGATCCTGCCCGGTGAGGAGACCGGACACCGTGATCTGCTCTCCGAAAAAGTCGTTCCGGATGGGCCGGACACAGATGCGGATCTGGGGCCACTCCTCCTCGATCTGCCGCGCCATGTCCGCGATCACCGGTCCGATGAGCATCCCTGTGGCCAGGGTGATGTTCCTTCCCCGCGGGGTTCTGGCATGGGCACTCCCCCGCATGGCCTGTTCCTTCTCCAGCGCGGCGGCAAACTCATCCAGCATCCGGCGCACCATCCCCACGCCGTTGTCCAGCTGCAGATACCCGTCATAGCGCTCCGCTTCCGGAAGGGGGAGTCCCGCGTTCAGATACCATTCATCGCTGGCATGGACGAAATGGCATCCGTGCTCCGACATGCTCTTTTCCTGCAGCTCTTCAATGATCCCGATGACTTCCCGGGCATCCTCCGGCGTAAAGGGCTCTAAGGGGGTGAGGCCCTCCCGGAATCTGCTCAGGCCCACGGGCACCACCGAGACGCTCTCCATGCAGGGCTGGTACCCGGAGAGCTTTCGGAGGCTGTCCTTTAACTCCTCCCCGTCGTTGTATCCCTTGCAGAGCACGATCTGGGCGTTCATGGAGATTCCCGCATCCCGGAGGATGTCCAGCTTTTTCAGGGCCTCCCCCGCAAACCGGTTTCCCAGCATCCGGCATCTGAGCTCCGGGTTCATGGTGTGGACCGAGACGTTCACCGGCGACATGCGGTATTTGATGATCCGCTCCAGATCCCGGTCCGAAAGGTTGGTCAGGGTGATGTAATTGCCCTGGAGGAAGGAAAGTCTGGCATCATCATCCTTAAAATACAGGGTTTCCCGCATGCCCGGGGGCATCTGGTCGATGAAGCAGAAGATGCACCGATTGCTGCAGCGCCTGTAGGAATCCATGAGTCCCGTCTCAAAGACGATGCCCAGGTCCTCCTCGGCATCCTTTTCGATCTCCAGCTCCCAAAGCTCCCCGTCCGCTTTTTCCACAAGGAGGGTCAGCTTCTCCTCCTGGGTCAGATACTGATAATCAAACAGATCCGTGATCTCCTGTCCGTCTACGGACAGCAGAAAATCCCCGGACTCGATCCCGGTTTCCGCCGCGATGCTTCCGGGAAGCACCATACGGATGGCATGCTTTTTTTGTTCGTTTCCTGTTGTTTTGCTCATTGTTTTCCTGATGTTTTGTGAGTATAATGTTTTGGGTGAATATCCAAAAGGAGTGACTATGCCAAACCTATCGAATATTGAAAACCGTCTCCCCGTAGCCCCCTTGAAGCTCATCGTTCTGCCCTCCATGGCACCCATGGGGGACCGGATCAACCGTTACCTGGTGGAATTCCGGAAGTATATCCACAACGATGTGAAGAGCGATCCCGCATTCCAGGGCTATTCGGAGGACAATTACAAGGTTCAGGTGGACATTCCCCGCTTCGGCAGCGGCGAGAGCAAGGGCGTGATCCGGGAATCCATCCGGGGCAAGGATGTGTTCATCCTGCTGGATGTCTGCAACCACTCCATCACCTATCCCATGGGGGGCTACATCAACCACATGTCCCCGGATGATCATTTTCAGGACTTAAAACGCGTCATCGCGGCCTGCAACGGAAAAGCCGCCCGCATCAATGTGATCATGCCCTTTATGTATGAGGGACGCCAGCACCGCAGAAGCTCCAGAGAATCCCTGGACGCTGCCAATGCCCTCACCGAGCTGCACGAGATGGGTGTCACCAACTTCATCACCTTCGACGCCCATGACCCCCGGGTGGCCAACGCCACCCCCTTAAAGGGGTTTGACAACTTCATGCCCCCTTACCAGTTTGTGAAGGCCCTTCTGGAAAACGAGGACGATCTGCTGGTGGACGAGGAACATATGACGGTGATCTCCCCGGATGAGGGTGCGCTGGACCGGGCCATCTACTTTGCCAATGTCCTGGGCATCAACACCGGCATGTTCTATAAGCGCCGGGACTACTCCGTCATCGTGGGAGGCAAAAACCCCATCGTCGCCCATGAGTTTTTGGGAGAAAACATCGACAGCAAGGATGTCATCATCATCGACGATATGATCTCCTCCGGCGGAAGCATGCTGGACACCGCCAGACAGCTCAAAGAGATGAATGCCCGCCGGGTCTTTATCTGCACCACCTTCGGTCTGTTCACCGACGGTCTCGCGGGCTTTGACGCCGCTTACGAAAAGGGCTATTTCGACAAGGTCATCACCACGAATCTGACCTACCTGCCTCCGGAGATCTACTCCAAGCCCTACTTCATCGAGGCGGACATGAGCAAGTTCATCGCCTCCGTCATCGACTTTATGAACCACGACTCCTCCATGTCCAATGTCCTGGACGATACGGAGCGGATGCACATGATCCTGGAGTCCTACAACGCCCGAAGGGACGTGGACATCTACTGACAAGGCAAACGGGAATGGTCTTCATTCCCGTTTCTTTTATTCTCCGATCTCGTATCCGTACTCCCGAAAGACCATATTCACCTTGAACAGGTCCCCGTCCACGGCCACGGAGAACTCTCCTCCCTGGGCCTGCGTCAGGCTCTTTGCGATGAACAGCCCCAGTCCGCTGCCCTCGCCCTGCCTGGATTCGTCACCGCGGATAAAGCGCTCCGTCAGCTCCTCTCCCTGATAATGGTTTTCTTCCTTCGACACGTTCTTTACCGAGAGGTTCACCAGGCCGTCGGCCGCCGTCAGGTCCACATAGACCCGGGTATTTTCCATCGCATATTTTTTGATGTTCTGGAACAGATTGTCGATGACCCGCCACATCTGCCTGCTGTCGGCCCGGATCAGGATCTTCCCCACGGGCTCGAACACCATGGTCAGGGACCGCTCCTCAAAGATGTCCTCAAATTCCCCGATCATCTGTGTCATCAGCTCCGTCAGATCGATGCGCTCCAGGTGAAGCTCCACATTTCCGGAGGAGATCTTGGATGCCTCCAGAAGATCCTCCAGAAGCTGCTTCAGACGCCTGGACTTTTCATCCAGGATCCCCACATAGCGCCCGGCCTCCTCCGGCAGACCCTTCATATTCCGGAGCAGACCGGAGTAGTTGATGATGGAGGTCAGCGGGGTCTTCAGGTCGTGGGAGATGTTGGTGATAAGGTCCGATTTCATCTGCTCATCCCGCATGCTGGTAGAGACCGCGCTTCGGATTCCTTCCCCGATGTGATTCACTGCCTCTGCCAGAGCAGCGTTTTCCGGGTTCATATCCTCCGTCCGGATCACATATTCCGAATTTCCCTCCCGGATCCGGCTGATGCCGTTATAGATCTCCATCCGCTGGGATCTGAGCCGCACCATAAGCGTTCCCACCCAGAAGTCAAACAGCACCGCAAGCACCAGGATGGTCATACTGACGGCCCGCCTGTCCTGCCAGAACCGAAGGACAAAAAACACCGCCAGGGTCTGGATGGCGACAAAAACAAAAAACTGGATGCCCATGACCAGCGCAGCGATCCGATTTTCATTGATCACACGCTGGAACTTGCCCAGAGAGTGCCGAATGCTGTACATCATGCTGTAGCGCGTGATCACATCCGACCGGATGCGCCGCAGCAGACTGTAAACGATCCCGCAGAACAGGGCGCTGGTCAGAATCCCCAGATTGGCAAAGGTGACATAGCTTCGAAGGATCTCCGGATTGCGGATGGTGAGTTCCTCACTTCCCATGCCATACACCCGCTCGATGACCAGGGGGAGATGCTCTCCCAGACGGTAAAGACCGTAGACACAGCCCGCGATCACCGGCACGTACAGCTCGATCCACAGCCGGTCCGGCCAAAGCAGATAGTTGACCTCCTGGCCGTCCGGAAGGGTCCCCACCCCGGCGATGGAGCACTGGAACAAAAAGATGGAGATCCACAACAGTCCCAGGACCACAGCACTTCCGAGACTGATGCGAAAGCTCCCGGAGATGGTCTCATACTGCTCCCGCACATGGCGCAGATTGTCCGCCACCGGATAGGCGCTGTCCGTATAGATCCAGATCCGGGTCCTGTCCGGATAGACGTAGGAGTAAAGCTTCAGATAGTGGAGCATGTCCTCCTCCGTCAGATCGCTGAGGGTGGCAAAATCCAGAAGATCCGCGTAATAGATCACATTGTGCTTCTGGTCCGAGACGAATTCCGTCAGCTCCTCGTCGCTCATCCCTTCGAGTTCCTGCAGATCCGTGTAGCTGTAGGTCTTTTCCACATTGGCATTGTTCATGGACCTGGTGATCCGGACGATGTAGCGCAGGTTGGTGGCCTCTTCGTCGTAGAGCTCCTTTCCTCTCCTGTAGAGCTCATAATCGTCATGGATCATGGAAATGCAGCCTTCCACGTTTTTCTGCAGCGCAAAATAATCCACCCAGTTTCCTGCAAACCGAAGGAGGTTTTTTCCTCCCTCCAGGGTCTCATAGGGGCAGTTGAGCAAAAGAACGGAGATGTTCACCATCCCGTCGTCGTAGCGGCTGACCCGGACCTGATCCCCGGTGCGGTCCGTGACATACCGAAGCACCAGTTCCAGGAGTTCACTGTTTGAGGCGTTCATCATCCGGGACTCCACCTCTCCCGGGGTATCCTCCGGGATGGCGGCGGGTCTTCCGAAATTTCCGGGCCCTCCCGCCATCATGGGAGACTCCGCATCCGGATAGGTGTAGAAGCCGGCAAAGATAAGCTCGCCGTCTTCGTCTATGGCGAAATTATCCGGATGGATGGGGTTCCCGAAATAGTTCAGGAACTCGCTCAGGTTCATGTTCCGCTCGGTATAGCTCGTTCCCCGGCTCCCCCAGGTGATGAGGTCCTGCATCCGAAACCGCACCGTGAGCGCGGTATCCGACACCCCTCCGGCGCCGGTGTAGAATTCCGTCACATCCACGGGGCGCTGGAGCTGAAAGCTTCCGTTGTTCTCCAAAAGAGCCCGCATGGCCACAAAGGTCAGAACATCTCCCACCTCGGTGCGAAACAGATCCTCAAAGATCTCCGTATCCTCATAATCGTTGTACGCGGAAGAGAGCGGATCCAGACGGATGGTCCGCTCTTCGTTCAGAAAGCCCACTGAGATATTCGAATGAAACAGGATGCTGGTAGCAAACACCATGATCCCCGCTGCAAACAGATGCTGCAGGACTCCCAGGATCATCCTGGTCCCGGTGTGTTTTTTCACTGTTTTTCCACCTTATAACCCACGCCCCAGACCACCTTCAGATACCTGGGGTCACGGGGATTGATCTCGATCTTTTCCCGGATATGCCGGATATGCACCGCCACCGTATTCTCCGCTCCCAGGGGATCCTCGTTCCAGATGCTGCGGTAGATATCCTCCGTGGAAAAGACGGTACCCGCATTCTTCATCAGGAGCAGCAGGATCTGGTACTCAATGGGCGTCAGCTTTGCCGGTTCCCCGTCCACGGTCACGGTCTTGGCATCGTCATCGATCACCAGTCCGCCGCAGGCGTACTGTCTGTCGCGGTCCTCATGGATACTGCCCAGGCTGGTGTAGCGGCGCAGGTTCGAACGGACTCTGGCCATGAGCTCCTGGGAGGAAAAGGGCTTGGTGATATAATCATCCGCGCCGATGTTCAGCCCC
>JAFYFY010000181.1 GCA_017543485.1 Lachnospiraceae bacterium
GATCTCCCTGGCGATGCTGCTCTTTTCCTCAGCGGATTCGATGTATTTGATCATGTTTTCTCCTGTCAGGTGAAGTCATATTGGCTTTTGAAAGTTCATTTGCGAAAGTCATAGGACTTTTGCAGCTGCCTGTAAAGTCCCGCAGTGCCTCTATTTTGGCATGTAATGCTTTTGTTACCGGATAAGCACCATGCACTCCCCGGAATCCTGAAATCCGAGACTGTGATACAGCGGTCTTCCTGCAGCAGTCGCATCCAAATTGATTTCTGTAACCCCCTTGTCCCAGGCATCCTTGATCAGAATCTCACACATCGTACGCGCGATTCCCTGCTGACGGTATGCATTCTTCGTGTATACATTCATAAGGTGTGCTCTTTTCCCGGTTGGATGGGCAAAGGTCGGCATGATATGAATGTAGCTGATAGATGCACAGCCAACGATGATTTCATGATCCATCGCGAGCACAGTAGTCTGATCACCGTTTAGGAAATAGTCGCGGCTCTCTCTTACGATCGTGTCCGAAAAAACATAATCTGCAGGCAGAGCATTTACAACCTTTAGCATTTCAAGGCGACTATCCATCATACGTTCTATGTCTTCCTTTGTCGCTATTCGGTACTCAATCATACAGCATCTCCAGGATGTATTTTTCGATATAGGGTGCCCACCATTCCCGGTACCCTGCCAGGGTGGGATGGACCGGGTCCTCCATGTACCTGCTGTAATCCGCCGGACTCACCGACTGAAAAGCCGGTTCATTCCACAGATCGATGATCCGGATATTCCACTTCTCCGCAATCTGCTCCAGGAGAGACACCATCTCGGCATACGCTTCGGAGTCAAACCGGGTCCCGGTGTAAAACGCCATGGGGCAGTGCCATTTTTCCGTCACATACGCCAGGATATACTCGATGGCACCGGCCACCGTGTTCACATCAAAGGCATCCGGATTACGCGTATCGGAGACGTTACCCAGAGGGATCCCTTGCGCTGCATCATTGGTGGAGAGCTGACAGATAAACAGATCCGCGCTCTCACAGTCGATCTGCCGCAGTCTCCTCACATAGGATTGCTCGTCTGTATCTGCCAGTGTCGTTCCCGATACCGCCTCCTTGATCATGTCAAAGCCGTTTTTTTCGCAGATGAGATCCGCGAAGGAGATTCCGCCTGCCGCCGATCCATAGGTCACCGAGGAACCTAAGAAGATGATCCGTCTGCTCATATCCTAGCACCCAAACACTGCCGCGGCCCGTTTCATCCGCTCTGTGACTCCCACGCCGAATCAGGTCTTGATCGCACTACCCTGTTTCCCGTGGATTCAAAAATATATAATCTCCATTTATCGTGCGCACACGATGATTACAGCATATTTTATCGCGCGCGCGCGATAAAACAATCTTATGTCTGGTCACATCCTAGCACCCAAACACTTCCGCGGCCTGTTTCATCCGCTCCGCGACTTCCACGCCGAAGGGGCATCTTCCCTCGCATCCTTTGCATCCGATGCACTCCGAGGCCTTGTGCTCCAGGGCCAGGTAATGCTCCCGGACGCTCTGGGGGACGGTGGGCTGGGCCGTGGCCAGGTCGTAGAACTTATTTACCATGGCGATGTCGATGCCTGCGGGGCAGGGCTTGCAGTGACCGCAGTAGGTGCACATGCCGCTGTAGGAGTGAAGGGGCGCACCCGCGATGACGGAGGCGTAGTCTTTTTCCGCATCCGTGGCGGTTTCGTAGGCCACCGCCTCATCGATCTGCTGCTTCGTATCGTATCCCACCAGGATGGAGGCCACCCCGGGTCTGGTGAGGCTGTAGTGGATCAGCTGCGCGGGGGTAAAGGCGACGCCGAAGGGGGACCGGTCCGCATCCAGAAGATTTCCTCCGTAATATCCTTTCATCACCGTAAGGCCCACGCCGGCTTCCTCGCATACCTGATAGAACCGCAGCCGCTCGGGATCGATGCCGGACAGGGATTCGTCCTCGTATCCCCCTGCCAGCAGCACCTCCACGTTTTCCGTGGGCGGACGCATGTCGAAGGCGGGATTGATGCTAAAGAGGATCATCTCGATAAAGCCCGTCTCTACTGCCAGCTGGCCGATCACCGGATTGTGGGTGCTGAGGCCGATGTGACGGATGGTGCCGCTCTCCAGGAGCTCATGGACATACTCCAGGAAGGGGCCGTTCATCACCGTATCCCACTCCTCCCGGGTGTCGATGTAGTGGAGCATCCCCAGATCGATATAGTCCGTCCGGAGTCTATTTAAGAGGTCCTCAAAGGCGGGGCGCACATGCTTCATGTCTCTGGTGCGGACGTACTGGCCGTTCTGGTAGGTGGAGCCGATATGCCCCTGCACGTACCAATCCTCCCGGCACCCTTCCATGGCCTGACCGATGATGTCCCGGGATTTGGGATCCGGCATCCAGCAGTCCACGATGTTGATGCCCTTTTCATGTGCATATTTTAAAAGCTCTACGGACTCCGCTTCCTCATGCCGCTCCAGCCACTCTCCGCCGAAGCCGATCTCACTGACACGAAGTCCTGTTTTTCCCAGTGTTCTGTAATTCATACCATACCTCCTGTTGATACTTATGTTCATACCTGTGGCAGTCTGTGCTTGCAGTTACCTGTGTTCTGCTTCCGCCCGGTCCCAGACCTCCCCCGTGAGGCCTTCCAGGATGGACCCGCAGGCCCAGGGCATGAGTGCAAACCAGGTGGATGCCGGGGATCCGTCGGGATAGCTCTCCGTCAGCAGCCCCTCACTGTGGCAGAACCGCTCGCTCATCCAGCCCTTTTTCCCGTATCCGAACTCCCCGTCATAGGTATTGTGGCACTGACAGCTCCAGAGGATGGTATCCTCCAGGCGGCTCCGGATGTAAGGGTCCTCCCGGCAACTCAGATAGTCATACATCTCATCCATCACGGAGGAGGACATGGGATGGATATGGGGATTGGTCACCGAGGTGATGCTTCCGCCGCAGCTGGACCATCCCACGGTGCTAAGGGGCGGCACCTTCACCGGTGAGTTGTAGCAGAATTTGAACGTATATTCATAATACAGCGCATCCCGCAGGTGATCCAGAAGGCGCTCCCGGACCGTCTCGTCTCCCCCGCGCTTTTCCAGGATCGCATGGAGATACCGCACCGCCCGGATGTAGCTCAGGATCCCTTCGGAGTCGATGTTTTTGGCGATGTCCAGAGGTCCTGCGTAGCACTCCAGATGCCGGACGTAAGTGTCGTAGTACCAGGCCTCGCTCCTTAGCATGTCCTCGAGGTAGCGCTCCTCCCCCGTCAGATGGCTGTAATACGCCGCAGCGGCCATGAGCCAGGCCCCGGACATGGAGTCGTACTCGATACCTGCACCGGTCTTTTCCGACAGGATGTAGGGGTACTCCCCGTCCGCGTTCCGGCTTTTTTCCGTGCGCCGGATGACCCGCTCCGCAAAGGCCAGCCAGTCCTCATGCACCGTCCCAAGCGCCTTTTCCGCCGCATAGGCCTTCAGGATGAGATACACGCTCTGTCCCACCAGATAGGCGGCATGTCCAGGGACATTCTGGATGTCATACCACCATCCCCGGTTGCTCCAGACACCGTCCTGTTCTGCCAGATAGGGCAGATCATTTTGTGGATTGATGCTGTTTTGGACGATGTGGTCGATGCATTCCAGCGCCTGCGCGCGCATCTTTTCGTTTTGGAGGCGGTGTGCGCAGCGCAGCATGGGCACTGCGGCGGAGAGTCCGTTGGTCCAGGAGATGGAGGGCAGGAGTCTGTTTTCAAAGTGATCTCCCTTGTCAAAGACAAAGCCCGTGTAGCAGTGGTGCTCCGGCACCCAGGCATCCTGCAAAATGGCCTCGGAGATGTCCCGGACGGTATCCGGGATGCTCCGGGCTCTGCGGGGGCTTTCATGGAACTGTTCATACACCTGCCGGAGCACTTCATGCACGCACCGCTCGTCCTCTCCCGGGATGTCGAAGCAGGACAGATGCACGGTGACGCATTCCCCTTTTTTCAGTTCGAAGCAGTTTTCTTTCGTAAAGGGCTGCTCCCCGGTCTTGTGGGAGTCCAGGAAGAACCAGGGGGCGTTCTCATACCCCAGGGTATACCACACCGCCCCATCCGTCAGGGAGCACCCGAAGCCCGCATACTGAAAGAATGTCCCTTCTGCCCCCGGCTGCCATCCCGTGATCTCGTCTTTCCCTCGGACATAGTAAGGCGCCGCGGCCAGTCCCGTGACTCTGCCCTCCGCATACAAAAGCGCGCAGGGGTGGGACAGCCTGTCCCCCCGGAACATCCACCAGGGGGATGCCGGGAAGTTCTTCTCCCGCCGCAGTCTGGGGGTCTTGCTGGCCGTGGTCAGGGGTGCCTCTCCCCGGTTGGTGCCGTACAGGACGCCGGGCAGGTAGAACCTGGGCTCCGCGGTATGTGCAGCGTGTTCCGCCGCATCTTCCGCGATGTCTCGCCGGAGTGCGATGCGGATGACGCCGGAAAAATCCTCCTGCGCCCGGATCTCGATGTCGGCGCTCTGTTTTTTCCCTTCTTCGTTGACACGGACAGATGCCTGCAGCTGACTCTCTTTGATCGGCTCGTAACGATCCGGTGCGCCTTCCTTTCGCACCGTCAGGATCAGATCCCCTTCTCTCATGATTCCTCTCTTCCGTCCTCTCTTTTTCCGTTTTTCACCACTCGGTTCCCCCGTTCGAAATACGAGTGGGGATGGTTCATGTGATCGTCCGCTTTCGCATCCAGCCCCGACAGCCCTGTGTCCATATACATCCGCGCCCGCTGAACGCAGTCGTGCCCGTAGCGCCTTCGGAGCGTCTCCATGGCGGCGTCGGCTTTTAATTGCTTTTCCCGGCGGCTTGGGTCGGTGAAAAGGTCCAGCTGGTAGCAGTATTCGTCCGGGATCAGGTCCGATACCCGCACTCCCACGCTTCGGATGGGACTGCTCCAGTCATAGTTTTTCCGAAACAGGTCCATGGCGCCCCGGGCGATCTCGTCGGAGATGTTGGTGGGGGTGGACAGTTTTTTCTGCCTGGTAAAGCAGTACAGGCCGTTATCCCGGACGCTGATGCCGATGCCGGTGCCCACGAAGTGATTTTCCCGCAGTCTCGCCGCCACGCTCTCCGCCAGCAGGTAAAACACCATCTCCACGTCGAAATCATCATTCAGGTCCCGGGGGGTGGTGGTGCTGTTTCCGATGCTCTTGATGGGGGCCGCCGCATGTTCCAGGCACACCGGGGTCTCGTCATTTCCGTTGGCAAAGACCCACAGGATGTATCCCATCTTCCCGAAGTGAGCACAGAGAAAATCCGGCGCCGCCTTGGCCAGCTCTCCCACGGTGCGGATCCCCAGAGAGGCGAGCTTTCGGGACGTGGCCCGCCCCACATAGAGAAGATCCGGGGCCGGGGCGTTCCAGACGAGGTCCCGGTAGTTTTCCCGGGTGATCTCGGTGATGGCATCCGGCTTTCGATAATCCGACCCGAACTTGGCGAAGATCTTGTTCCAGCTCACTCCCACGGACACCGTCAGCCCCAGCTCCCGCTTTACTCTGGCGCTGATCTCCCGGGCGATGTGCATGCCGTCTCCCACCGCGGAGACGCTCTGGGTCACATCCAGCCAGGCTTCGTCGATGCCGAAGGGCTCCTGCAGGTCCGTGTATTCGGAGTAGATCTCCCGGGCCATCCGGGAGAACCGCAGGTACAGGTCCATCCGGGGCGGCACGAAGATCAGCTCCGGGCACACCTGTCTTGCCTGCCACAGGGCCATGCCGGTCTTCACACCTCTTCGCTTGGCCGGGTAGTTCGCCGTCAGCACGATGCCGTGTCTCGCCTCCGGGTCCCCGCCCACCGCCAGGGGGCGGCACCCGAACTCCGGGTGGTGCAGCATCTCCACGGATGCATAAAAGCAGTTCATATCGCTGTGCAGGATCGTCCTGTCCATGGTTTTCCTCCGGTGGGGCGTGTGGTTGTGATCGTTTCGGATCCACACTCATTATCGGGGAGGAGGTGTCCCATAGAACGGACTGGGGTGTTATTTTCCGCGGATCTTCAGGGTCTTCAGGTACTCCTTTTGCTCCGGGGTGATGCGGTAGCTTTCCACGGATTTCTGGATCGCCTTGTTGTGGGTCCAGGTGTCCAGTCTTTTTCCTTCGAGATAGGGCAATACCGCCTCGTACTGCTTCGCCAGCGCGGTGGCGAAATACCAGGCGATCATCATCTTCACATAATATTCTTCGGACCGCACCTGTGCCACCAGCTCCGGGTACTCCGGTGCGAAGTTCCCATCCAGGAA
>JAFYFY010000182.1 GCA_017543485.1 Lachnospiraceae bacterium
TCCCCCATCCCCACATTGTCTCCGAAAAAAGTGCACAATGTTCAAGCGCTGTAACTATGCGAGCTTCAGCGGTATTCGCTCCCTTTCCCCCAAAAAAGTTTGTGCACTATTCCGTCTTTTCACCAGTGTATTCCCATGCTATGATGCAACCATCTACCCGTGAGGACGCTCACGGATCCGCCGCTAAGCGGCATCTGGTTTTCCATCCGGCCCATCGCCGGAGATTACCGTTTGAAATGTTTGGTATGCCCCTTAACCAGCCCTGTTCCTGTCCTCTTTCACCTCTGTTTTTCAACTTGCACCCCAAAATCTGACTACGTATAATGAAAGGAAAAGATTCATGAGTGAAACAACCGTAAACCGTCGGTACAAGGACCGTCTGTTCAAGAAGATCTTCAGCGAGAAGGATGCGCTGCTGAGTCTCTATAACGCTGTCAATGCATCCTCCTACGAAGACCCGGAAGCCATCGAGGTCAATACCATCGAGGACTTCATCTTTATGGGGATGAAGAATGATGTGTCCTTCCTGTTCACGGATGTCCTGAATCTCTATGAACAGCAAAGCACCATCAACCCGAACATGCCGCTCCGGGGTTTTTTGTACTTCGGAAAGCTGTATCAGAAGCTGTTTGGCGGGAAGACTGATATATACAGCAGCGTGCAGCTGCAGCTCCCCACACCGCAGTTTATCGTCTTCTATAACGGAGCAGAAAACGCTCCTGACCAGTGGGAGCTGCGGATGAGTGATTCCTTCGCAGGGACCACGAAGTATCCGCCCAGCATCGAGTGTACGGTGCTTCTGCTGAACATCAATGCGGGACACAACGAGGAGCTCATGGCAAAGTGCGAGAGCCTGAAGGGGTACGCCGCACTGATCCAGAAGATCCGGAACTACCTGTCCCAAGGGATGGAGAAAGAACTGGCGATCCTGACGGCCGTCGATGAATGCATACGGGGTGATATCCTTCGGGAAATCCTGGAAAAACATCGGGAGGAGGCGATCAATATGTTGCTAACCGAGTATGATGAAGAACTGCATATCCAGAATGAGAAGAACATCTCCTACGAAACCGGATTCCGGGCAGGAGAGGCACAAGGAATTACCAAAGGGATCTCTCAAGGGATCTCCCAGGGGCAGATAGCTTTGAAGGAGGCCATCCAGGCTCTTCATGCCGGTGCCACCAGAGAAGAACTGCTGAAACAGTTCGACGAGGCAACCGTGAATGCAGCCTTTGAGTGCATAAAGATTTGAGAGGAAAAGGTCTAGAACAAGAAAAAAGAGGGGGACGGTTCCTTGGTATCAGGAACCGTCCCCTTCTCTCACTTCTATCGTCACTTTCCCTCAAATTCTATTTCCGCAGAAGTCCATATGACTGCAGGATCCCCCGGAACTCAGGCGAATCTCCGAAGCCCTGCTCGATAACCGTCATGCGGTCCATACCGTTGTCCAGGGCGCTGACCCAGAAGGCAAATCCTTCCAGATCGGCTGCAGGGTCGCGGCCCAAGAGCGACAGCTATAATACGAGAAACAGCGCAAACTTCTTCAGCGCTTTCTTTCCGCAGATGACAGGGGGACTGTCCCCCTGTCATCTTTTTTGATCAGTCGATGACGTTTTTCACGCCCAGGATGGGCTGGTAGTCCGCTTCGTTGATGACCACGCCACGGCGGCTGTTGGCTGCATGAAGGATCTGGTTATTCCCGATGTAGAAGGCCACATGGGTGCAGGATCCGCTGCCGTAGCAGACGATGTCTCCGGGCTGGGCCTCGGCCAGGGTGATGCTGCGGCCGTTCCCCTTGTACTGCCCGGAGGGGGTACGGCTTAAGGAGTATCCGAACTCCTTCAGGACGTAGCAGGTAAATCCGGAGCAGTCCGTTCCGGACTCCAGGCTCTGCCCGCCGCGAACGTATTTGTGGCCAAGATACTGCATGGCATATTCGATGATGGAGGCCCGAAGGTCTGCCGTGGTGGCATTGTCGGTGTTGGCAGGCTGGATGGCAGGAGTTTCTTCCACCGGGGCTTCCGCCAGAACGGGCGCATCCTGGATCTGGGGCTCGGTCTGTCCGTCAACGGTCTGCTGGGCCTGAGCTGCGGCCTGGGCGGCCAGTCTGGCTTCTTCCGCTTTCTTTGCCTCAGCGACCTTCCGGGCTTCCTCGGCGATCCGTGCTTCCTCCGCCTTCCGGGCAGCCTCCTCCGCTTCCAGCTGCGCCATGGACTTCGCCTGCGGATAGCTTTCGGTGACGGTCACAAACTCTGCACTGACAAATCCCTCTTTGCCTCCGCAGGAAACCTTCACCCAGTCGCCGTCATCTTCCAGTACCCGAAGCGCCTCCCCTGCATCCGCACTTCCGATGCGGGAGCTCTCCGTGTTCGCCTCGGAGCGGATGTTCAACCGGTCGGCCTCCACGGTGGCCGTCCTGACCACCACCTGGGAAAGCAGCTGGGCGGCCTGCTGCCCTTCGATCACAAATTCCGCGCTCACATATCCCGTGACTTCGCCGCTTTGGATCTGCAGCCAGTCATTGCAGCGCCCCAGCACCGTCAGGGCGTCTCCGTCCTGCAGTTTTCCCACGATGTCAAAATCCGTTCCGGCGCCGGAGCGAATGTTGATATTGCCCGTGGCATGGGCAATGGCCAGAGCTTGCACATCTGACGCGTCCTGTGCCGGTGTCGTAGACTCTGCGGAAGCAGATCCTCCCTGCACAGCGAATATGTCCGATGTCACATCCGCGGTAAGAAGCAGGGCCACGCCGCCCCTCTCAAGGGAAGTCCCGCCAGCAAGGGCTGTCAGGGGATCCGATAAAAAGGCACAAAAAAGCGCCACTGCAGTTGCAGCAGCACAGGCTTTTGTTTTCGTAACAAAAAAGAAACGATTTTTCATGTATCTATATATGGTGCCGATCACAGGCAAGTATGCAATATTTATGGGAAATCAACAAATGTCATTATATGCGCTTTGCTCTGTTTTTGCAATATTTTTGTAACAATTTTGTCATTTTTGCGCATTTTCCTTTACCTGTCAGGTCCCGGAATCCTTCCTGCATATTTGCCATTCTTTTCCGGATTTGGTATCATCGCTCTATGCGTAAACAAGCGAAACACAAAACAAAACGCGGATTCTTCCTGTTCTTTCTCATCGCCGGGCTGCTGCTTCTGGGCGAGCTGACCTATTACGGGCTGGTGGTGCTGCCTGCGGAGCGACGCGATGCCGTGACAAGCTCCGAGAGAGAGCATGCTGCGCCCTCGGAGACCGCACAGCCCGTCTCACAGCCTGCAGAGACCGTGGATGCACCTGCAGATTCCGCTTCCCTTCCCTTCGGCGGAACTCCCATTGTAACAGAGACAGAGGAACCGCAGGAAGAAGAACCCCTTCCGGAGCCCGAGCCCGTCTTTGAACCCTATGACCTCCACCTTCTGATGGTGGGGGACAACCTACTGCACATGACCATCGTGAAGCAGGCGAAGACCGAGGAGGGGGGATATAATTTCGATTTTGAATTTGAATTCTTAAAACCCTTCCTGGAACAGGCGGATATCAAGATCATCAACCAGGAGACCCCCCTGGCGGGAAATGAACTGGGCTTTTCCGGCTTCCCTGCATTTAACTCTCCGGTGGAGGCAGCGGATGCCATTCAAAACGCCGGTTTTAACGTGATGCTGGCAGCCACCAATCACTGCGCGGATCAGGGACTGTCCGGCCTCATCTCCTTTGCGGGCTACGTAGAAGAGCACTGCCCGGATGTGATGCTCTGCGGGATCCGGGGGAGCGAGCCCTCGGAGTGCAACCCGGACCCGGAGCAGGTAAACGAGGAAATGCTGAAAGCAGCCGGCCTTTCCCAATGGATCCCGGAGGCTTCCGAGGATGGAGTCCCTGCGGAATGGAGCCCCGCCCTGCAAAGCAGCCTCTCCCGCATCAACCTGATGCAGGTGGGGGATTTTACCTTTGCGATCCTCAATTATACCTACGGCACCAATCAGGAATTCTTTGCCAAAGAGCTGGACGGGCATGTGGATTTTCTGAGTGTCTACAATGAAAAAAACCGCCTCATCAACATGGAGCAGTTAAACCCTGTGGTGCCGGAGGATATCCGTCTGGCCAGGCAGCTGGCGGACATCGTCATCGTCTGTCCCCATTGGGGAAATGAATTCCAGACCAAACCCTCCGCCGTGCAGCAAAGCTTTGCGCAGCAGATGGCGGATGCCGGCGCGGATCTTATCATCGGGGCACATCCCCATATCGTGCAGCCCGTGGAGGTGGTTACCGCTGCGGACGGCCGGGAGGTGCTTTGCTACTACTCTCTGGGGAACTATGTCTCCACCCAGAAGGAATGCCGCGCCATGTATGAGGCCATGGCCTGGGTCACCTTCTCCGTCACGGAGGAGGGGATCCGTGTCGACAATGAAAAGTCAGGCGCCCTGCCCTTCGTCCTGCAATATGCCGTTGGGCCCCTTCGCATGACGGCGCACTACGCCCTGGAGGACTACACGCAGGAACTGGCGGCCGCCCACGGCATCAAGAGCTGGGGAGAGGGTCCCATGAACCTGGAAAAGCTGCAGACCTGGAAAGAAGAGACTTTGGGCGGATATGCCCTCACCCGGGAAGATATCCTGGGCGATCGTTAATACGCGTTAGTATTCCTTGCTGACCTGCGTCAGCCCGTAGGTTTGCAAAAAAAGCGCCAGATCCGCTTCTCCGCGGATCAGCATCACCTCATGGAATTCCCCGGTGTGCCTGTCCTTAAATCCCGCCACCTGCTCTCCGTTACAGATGGAGGCCCGGATCACGGGCCGGTGCAGATCCGGATCGTAATCAAAGGCCGGCTGCACAGCTTTATCTTTTTTGGAAGAAAAGAAGAATCCCATCAGCAATTCCCCGTATATACATCCTTCAGCTTCCGTCTCGCCACATCCGCCAGACGGTAGACCCGGGCCACCTCTGTGGCGGGCCGGTCCGTCATATGAAAGGCAGGGAAAAACCGGCTGATGTGCAGCGGGATCTCCCCTTTGCCCCCGTCCAGGGAGGCGATCCAGGCACTCATCTCCTCCATCTCTTCCTCGGAATCGTTTTCTCCCGGGATCACCAGGCAGGTCAGTTCCACGTGGCACCCCCCGGATACGGCGGTTTCGATAAAGTCCTTCGTCATGGAAAGGCTCCCTCCCACCATACTGTAAAACCGGTCGGTAAAACCCTTCAGGTCGATGTTCATGGCATCGATGTACGGAAGAAGTTCCTCGCAGACCGCCGGCTCAGCGGTTCCGTTGGTGACCAGCACATTTTTCATCCCCAGTTCGTGAACCAGCTTCCCGCAGTCCCTGACATATTCATACCCCGTCAGGGGTTCGTTGTAGGTATATGCCACGCCGATGTTTCCTTCCGGCTGTAGTTTTGCGGCCAGAGCTGCCAGCTCCTCCGGAGATACCTCCCGGACCATGCGGGCCAGATCGTCTCTGTCCCCGAAGCCTTCTGCACTGCCGGATCTGCCATACACCTTCACTGCGCTTTGAGCAATCCCCTCCGCCTCCTTCGACCAGGAAATCTCGTGATTCTGACAGAACGGACATCGCAGGTTGCAGCCGTAGCTTCCCACGGAAAGGATCCTCGCCCCGGGATGAAAGCGGCGCAGCGGCTTTTTTTCGATGGGATCCAGAGCCAGGGACGTGAGCAGCCCGTAATTCGCAGGCACCACAGCGCCGCCCCGGCAGGTTCTGGCCAGGCACAGACCGGTCTGACCCTCCTGGAGATCACAGTGATGAAAGCAGACGCTGCAGATGCTCATCTCTTCCTCCTTACAGGCGACAGGTCGTGCTCACCCTTCCTTTTGTACAAACCGGTTTCCTTCCGCGTCATACACATAGCCCGCCGCGGAGAGTTTCTCCATGATCTCCCCGGCATCCGCCATCAGGGACGCGGCCAGCTCTTCCAGAGAGGGGTACTCATCCCGAAGCTTCATATTCACGAAGCTCAGCAGCATATTCGGATCTTTGGGTAACATCTTTTTCTCCTTTTTTTCGCCGGTCTGCGGTATCTGACAGTTCCGCATCAGCGGTCTTTAATGGTGTCTGATCACTTCAAAGCGTTCCAGTTCCACCGGCTCGCCTTCCCGGATCCCGCCCTTTTTTCTGGCGATGGTGATCTGCTCTTCCACGGTGTCCACGCCGTCCAGATCCGGAAGCAGCAATCCTCTTCGCATGCCGCAGGAGACGATGACGCCATAGCGTCTGACATCCAGCTCCTCCGGACCGGAGATCTTCTCCGGCCTCCCCAGCACATCCACGCTGTATTCCAGGGAGTCGATCTCGTCCTCCCGCACGGCGTCAAACCGGGGATCTGCCGTGGCCGCGGATATGGCATTTCGCACCAGCTCCTCCGCCACGCAGCTTTTGGTGGGCAGGATGGTTCCGATGCAGCCCCGAAGATGTCCGTCCTTATGGAGGGAGACGAAGGCTCCGGCGGCGCTGTGAAAGAGCTCCCGCCCTTCCGGTGCATCAAAAAGCTCCGGGAACTCCTTTTCGGGACGCAGGACCTTCCCAGTGAGCAGATAAGTTTCCAGCGCACGCCTGGCGATCCTGACATAGGCATCTTCCCCGGCCCGCTGCATACCGATCCTTTCCCGCTTTTTCGCCTCGTACAGATCCAGAAAATGTCGGCTCTCATCCGGTCCTTCCGGTAGGAAGGTACAGATTCCATAGCCCACGCCGAAGGTCCCTTCGTGGGACAGGGCCTCAGGCCTAACGGCCATCCCGTCAAAGGCCCCCGCCATCATCACAAAGGACCGGTGACCGCACTCTGCGGCTTTTTCACAGAAGGATTCGTCAAATGCAAACAGCTCCCCGAAGTCCGCGCTCCCCATGACCTGCATGATGCGGTCATCATAGACCGGCCCCTCATCCGAAAGTCCGTAGGGCCCATCCTCCTTCAGCTTGTGGGACAGATCCCCGCTGGCGATAAAAACAACCTTCCTCCCCAACCGTTCCGCAGTCTCCCGGATCATTTCCCCCAGGCGGTAATGCATGGGAAGGGGCAGCCCCGAAAGCCCGATCCGCACCAGTTTAAAATCTCGGTATGCCTTCCTGACAAAGTACAGCGGGATCATGGTCCCGTGGTCCAGCTTCGGATCCTTTTCGCCCAGAAATCCTGCGGGGAATTCCTCCGCATCCGCGAGGCGCACGAGTTCTTTGGTAAACGCCTCATCGTATTCCTCATCAAAGCAGACCTGTCCGGCCCGGAAGGCTCCCAGATCACCCACCGCCCGTTTTCCCGGCGAAATATGAAAATAGTCCCCATACATCACACTGTGGGGACTTGAAATGACGATCGTGTCAGGCCGCAAACGGGCAATCTCCTCCGCGACGCGTTTGTAGCTCTCCGTTGTTTTCCGGATCTTTTCTTCTTCCCCCCGTCCGATCTCCGGCAGGATGATGGGAGGATGCGGGACCATAAAGCCGCCCAGGATACCCATGCGTTTTCCTCCTGCTTCCCCAAAAACACTACATACTTTGATACAGCTCCCGGATCTGCTTCCCGGTGGCCAGGTCGGATGTAAATGCGGTGGCAGAGCCTGCTGCCACTGCAAACTTCAGTGCCTCCTGCAGCTTTCTCCCCTGGGAGATCGCCGCCAGAAATCCGGCCACCATGGAATCTCCCGATCCCACGGAATTTACCAGGGTTCCCTTGGGCGCCTCCCGGCGGATGCATTCCCCGCCGCTGCAAAGGATCGCTCCCGCCGCCCCCAGGGATACCAGCACATGCTGCGCTCCCTGCTGTGCCAGAGCATCCGCCGCCGCTGTGATCTCCTCCAGGCTGACGAGACTCCTGCCCGTGATCTGCTCCAGCTCCGCCAGATTCGGTTTCACCAGAAAAGGCCCATAGGGCAGGCAGCTGCGCAGAAGATCTCCCGCAGCATCCACCACCGTGCGGATCCCGTCACAGGGAAGGCTTTTCAGGATCCGTTCATAAAAATCCGCCGGCAGGCTTCCGGGGACGGAGCCGGACAGGACCAGAGTATCCCCCTCCCGCAGTCCGGCGATCTTTGCCAGGAAGGATTCCTGCGCTTCCTCAGGCACTTCCGGCCCGGAGCCGTTGATCTCGGTTTCCAGCACTGTGACACCCGTGTCACCTTTTCCGGGGCTCTTGAGCTTCACATTGATCCGGGAGCATCCGGAGGACAGCCGTACATAATCTGTCCGGATCCCGGCTTCTTCCAGCCCCCGCAGGATCTCATCCCCCGTGAATCCCGCACAAAACCCCATGGCGACGGATTCACACCCGAGCCCGCGAAGGACCCGGGAGACATTGTTTCCCTTTCCGCCCACAAAGGCTTCCTCCCGCCGGGAGCGATTGGTCTCCCCCGGCAGGAGCGGGCCCTCGGGATACATACAATAATCAATGGCCGGGTTCAGCGTGACAGTGTAGATCATCCCTTTGCCAGATCCTCGTATTGATGTCTGTTCAGAAGCAGATCCTCTCCACCCGGAAGGGCGATCCGGATATACTCCATGGCGTAGCTGGCATAGACCTCTCTCCAGCCGATGTCAAACTCCGGTGCGCGGTAGCACTGAGCCGCGATGAGATAGATGGCACCGTCCACCACCTCGGCCGTCTGCTGGACCCATTCGATGGCGGTCCCGTCTATGGCGTCTTTTCCGCCGGTCCGATAGCCTTCCTTCAGGATCGTGTATTCGTCCGGCTCAAAGGTGTACATCAGATCCCCGCCCTCGTAGGCCGAAGCCCCAAGAAGCGCTTTCCCGGGTGCGATGTCCGCCATCTGAAACCGTCCGGCTTCATCCAGATACAGCTCCGGCAGACTCGTCTCTCCGTAGGTATCCACAAAGCGGTCCGGGATCTCCACCGGGGTCAGGCTCCCTTCCTCTCCGGGGATGGCCTTTCCGATCTGCGCGCCGGCCACCATGGAGGCCGAGCCCTCTCTGGCACTGATGCAGACATACACGCCGTCCGCCGCAGGAAGGAACTGTTCCACGGTGGGGAATCCGTACTCAAAGGTCTCGAAATTCCCGATCCATAACGGCTCGTGATCATCCAGCGTCAGCTGGTAGAGGCTGCTGGTCCCTTCCGAATAATCCGTCCAGAGGAAAAAGATTCCTTCCGAGGTGAGGCCCACAAACTGGATCGTATCCTCGGTACGGTACTCTATCACCGGCTCCTTCCCCTGATACAGAGTGATGCAGTATGCATAAGGATCCGTCGCATAATACTCCACCGCCAGAAGGTCTTGATAGGCAGAGCACCCCAGGATCATGCCCTGTCCGATGAGCTGCGTCTCGCTCCCATCCAGGGGCTGATAGACCACATACTGATAGGTGCCGTCATGCTCATTCAGATACAGTCCTTTTCCGTCCGAATACAGCGGTCCGTATCCGTAATCCACGGTAAACTCTTCCTGCTCCAGGGTGTCCAGATTCAGCCGCTCGATGTGCGAACCGAAATCCCGCTCCTGGGGAGGGAGTTCGTCGTAAATGTTGGGCGTATGCAGGAAATCTCCCTCAATGGCGTGACGGTCCAGCAGATTCTCCCCGCAGACGCGGTAGTAGATCTCATCATCCACCCGCAGGAAATATCCGCCATTATTTTCCACGCCGCTCTGCCGGCCTTCCCCAAAATCGGACTGGTCCACATCCCCGCCGTTATCCGGTGACAGGGCCGGTTCTTCCGGAGCGGTCTCTTCGGACGCGGTCTGTGTCTGTGTGCTCTCCGCGTCCGCAGTCTGTGTCTGTACGCTTCCTGCATCTGCGGTCTGTGCGCCGGTTTCTTCCGCGCTCTGCGGATCCTGCGCCGGTTCCTGCTGGGTCCCCGACTGCACCGGGCTCTGGGATGCTTCCTGGGGCTGCGGGTTTTCCGGACTCCCACAGGCGGTCAGAAGGAACAGTACCATGGATACTGCCAGGGTGCGACAAATGTTCTTTTTCATAAACCTCATTGATGACTCCTTCTGTTGCTGCTCATGCTGCTCTGATCACACTATCGCGCTGTCACTTTTTTTCAGCCCTTGGGAATGCGGCTGTAGGTCTCCGTCAGATCCCGGATGCTGGCTGCGAGTTCGTTTGACAGGAAGTTGGGCCGAAGACGCCACTGCCAGTTTCCCTCCGCGGTGCCGGGGGAATTGATCCGCGCTTCCCGCCCCTTGCACAGATAGTCCTGCAGCGGGATGATGCACAGATCCGCCACCGAGCGGTAGGCCTCCCGGATGAAATCCCAGACGAACGCACCATAATCCGTATTCCGGGAGTTGATATACCGGCGGACAAAATCCCGCTCTCCGTCGCTGATCTCTTCGATCCATGCTCTGGTGGGGGTATTGTCATGGGTCCCGGTGTAGACCACGCAGTTCCCGATATGCCGGTGATTCACATAGCAGCTGTCCCAGCTGGTAAAGCCGAACTGCAGCACCTTCATCCCGGGGAATCCGGTATCCTCCAGAAGCTTCACGTTTTCCGGTGTGGTATTTCCCAGATCCTCGGCGATCATATGAAGATCCCCGATCTCGGCCTTTAAGACGGTAAACAGATCCATGCCGGGGCCTTTTTCCAGCTTCCCATTCTGTGCGGTCTCCTCCCCGTAGGGGATGGCATAATACTCACAGAAACCGTGGAAATGATCGATGCGGATGACATCATAGAATTCATAATTTCTTCGGATCCTGCGCACCCACCAGTCGTATCCGTCCTTTTTCTGCGCCTTCCAGTCATAGATGGGATTGCCCCAGAGCTGGCCCGTAGCGGAAAAGGCATCCGGCGGGCATCCGGCCACCACCTTCGGTGTCAGATCCTTATTCATCTGGAAGACTTCCGGATGGGACCAGGCGTCCGCGGAATCCAGGGAGACGTAAAATGGCAGGTCTCCGATGATCTTCACGTTCTTTTGGTTTGCATAGGAACGGAGTGCTTCCCACTCTTTTTCAAACTCGTACTGGACAAAGCTCCAGAAATCAATCTCTTCGGAGAGGCGCTTTCTCGCCTCCTTCATGGCGGATTCTTCACGGGTGCGCAGCGGTTTCTCCCAGTCCAGCCAGGAGGCGCCCCCCGCTTCCGTCTTCAGCGCCATAAAGAGGGCATAATCCAGGATCCAGTAGCTCTCTTTTTTCAGGAAAGCCCGGTAGACCTCTTTTTCCTCTCCCTTTTCGAAAAAGGCCTTTGCTGCCTTTTTCAGGATCGGAAACCGGTACTCGTACAGAGCGCCGTAGTCCACCCGCTCTTCATCGGAGCCGAAATCCACGCCGTTTACATCCTCCCAGGACAGATATCCTTCCTCGATGAGCTTTTCCGGTGAGATAAAATAGGGATTCCCCGCGAATGCCGAAAATGGCTGGTAGGGCGAATTGCCAAAGCCTGTGGGGCCGATGGGCAGGATCTGCCAGAACCCCTGTCCGCTGCGCTCCAGAAAGTCCACGAACTCGTAGCTCTCCCTGGAAAAACAGCCGATCCCGAACCTGGACGGCAGGGAAAAAACAGGAAACAGAATACCACTCTCTCTCATGTCAGATTCTCCTTCCGATCCTTACGGATCTTCCTCCCGGTGCCCGCAGCGCCCTGATATCAGGACTCCCAGACCACCTGGTTTCTTCCGTTTTCCTTGGCTGTAGCCAGACAGATGCCGGCCCGTCCGATGAGGTTTTCGATGCTCTCCCGCTCCGTGGTCTCCACGCCGCCGATGCTGGCAGTCACCTGCACCTTTCGCCCGTTTCCGATCTCAATGGCGGTGGTACTGATGGTATAGAGCATTGCCTGGGCCATCTCCCGGGATGCGATCCCGGTGGGGAACCAGGCCACAAATTCTTCCCCGCCCCAGCGGCAGACCTCCACCCCCAGGATCCGGCTCATCTCACGGACCACTCGTTTCAGGACGGCATCTCCGGCTTCATAACCGTATTCCTCATTGATGAGTTTGAAATAGTCGATATCGAGAAGCAGGAGCGTCTGTCTGGCCCCGGGTTTGCTCTGCTGTATCATATCCGTAAAGCCGAACCGGTTCAGAGCGCCGGTGAGCGTGTCATGCGAGTAGAGCTCCGCATACTGCCTGCGCATCTTTTCCAGCTCCTGCTGCGTCACCACCCGGATGGTCTCCAGGAAATAGGAGAGCAGCATGGATGCCAGAAAGACAATGGGAAATCTGTTGCGGAAGGTCTCCGTGTACTCATATTGCAAAAACCGCTGTCCGACGGGGATCTGCAGGAAAAAGATCTGGATGCCCAACATGATGAGACAAAGCGCCAGCGCAGGCATCCGCCCGAAAAGCAGCATCCCGCAGGCCGGCAGCATGCACATCCAGATGGCGGAGAACCCTTCCGGCTTTCCGGAGACGAGAAAGAAGGTAAACAGCGCGATGATCTCTGCCATAAACAGACCCGCGGAGATCCGCAGCCCCTTTCCCGGCAGGACTCTGGCCAGCACAAAATCCACCAGACACAGCAGTGCAAAGACCGCCGTGGCGATGGTCAGGGATCCCTTTTGGGTCAGGAGGTTCAGAAGGGTCATAAAGACCGCCACTGCCATCAGGAACAGATAGACCACATTGTACTGGATCTTGATCCGGGTCTCTTCGTCCGTCAGGCTCTCCGTCAGTTTGGAAAGAAACTGTTCTTTTCGCTCGTTCAGGCTCATCATCTTCCCCCGTGCATGAAAGATCACTGCTTGCAGAGCAGTTTGGTGATGGTCTGCCCAATGAGGCAGAGCATATCCATATCTTTGTCGGACCACTTCCTGGTCTTGTTAAAGATATCAAAGGTCATCATGGTATGGGGGAGGGCCCCCACAAATTCGGCGCAGACGATGCATGCACCGATCTCCTGCTGGACATACAGTCCCTGATACAGCTCCGGGTGTACGTCTTTTTGCATCAGGATGTTGTTTTCCACATATTTCCCGCTGTTTTCCTTTCGGGTAAACACGGTCTCGCACTCCGAGACCAGCAGGTCCAGATTGGGCTTCGTGACATATTTTCCGTCCCGGCACAGGGCCTTCCCGCCAAAGTCCGTCACGATGGTGATGCCGTCCAGGTCAAAGATGGTCCGCAGATCCCGCAGATGGTCCCTGTTTTCCACGAAATAGGCTGCGCCCTGCTCACACATGCCCAGCATGATCCGTCCCAGAACCTCCCGTCTGCGCTCCGCGCTGATGGCATAGGAGACCGCCTGGGACTGGATGGATTCGGATCCCAGGTCCCCATGGAGCTTCGGATCATAGATGATGTGCCGGTTCTTGCCCTTTTCCTTGGCGATGTAAAGCGCCTTGTCCGCCTTGGCAAAAAGCTCCTCCAGTGTCGCACCGTCCTGGGGATAGCAGCTCACACCCACGGAACAGGTCAGGACAAAGCGGGTGTCGAATTTGATCAGGAACTGCTTCGTCACGGTCTTTAACAGAAGCTTCAGGTCATCCCGCGTCCGGATCCGGTTCAGGAACACGAAAAATTCGTCGCCGCCGAAGCGTCCGGCAAATCCCCGGGTCCCCACCTCCTTCTGAAGGGTATCCGCCACATATTTGATGACTTCGTCTCCGAAGGCATGTCCGAAATTGTCATTGATGCTCTTGAAGTCATCGATATCGATGATGAGCAGCCAGGCGATCTCTCCCTCCTCAATGGTGGGGAGCATCTCCATGGCATACTCCGTTACGGCGCGCTTGTTTAACAGCCCCGTTCCGGGATCCTTGGCAGCGGGGGTCAGATAGTAGGCCTCGTTTTTGAGCTCCTGTGAGGGGATGTAGATCCCGGCCACCATATCCGGAACCCCGGCAGGCACTCCTCCCACGATCCTGGCCGTCATTGCCTCCCCATCCTCCGGCTGATACCGGACATTCATCTCAAAGGAAGGTTCCTCCTTTTTCATATAGGACAGGAAGGTCCGGATGCCCTGGGCATAGTTCGGATCTTTCTCCGCCATGGGCTCGTGCACCCGGCGCAGATATTCAAAGATATCGGTATCCTCGATCCGGAAGCTGGTCCCGTTTATGTACTTATAGACGACAAAATGCTCATCCGAAGGCCGATACTCAAAATACAACTCGTTTTTGAGCGTCATGAAAAACCGGTACTTGGAGAGAAGCTGTCTGCGAAAGGCTTCCAGCGTCTGCATCCGCTGCAGGTCCGAGACGAGGATGCGGAAAAGGGGCCTTCTGCCTTCCGTCTCCCGGGTGCTCTCCAGACGCAGATAGGCATGCTCCACCACATCTCCCAGACGGTTCTCCAGCCGGGTCAGGTACTCTCCCAAAAGGGTCCCGGGCTCCCGTCTGTCGTAATCCCGCTCCTTTGCCAGGTCTTCCAGCTGCCGGTGAAGCCCATCTCCGTCCTCCGGCGCGATGAGCTCGCAAAGAGACAGCCCGGAGCTGGTCTGCACGAAATCATAATACCATTCGTCGGCCGCCACCACCGTTCCGTCGTTCCGGACCAGCACCCCTTCGTTGAGGGCCGGCTTTTGGAATATTCTTTTCTGTTCGTCCTCTACCGGACCGGAATGCTCCAGATACATACGCGATCCCTGCTTCCTCCCCATCCCGGGTGTTCAACTAACCGTAAAAGATATGTCCGCCGATGGAGATGCCGGTCAGCCCTTCCACCGGTGTGCGGAAAAAGAGGCAGCTCCCCACGTTGGTCACGCCGGACATAGCTTCATCCGCTGCGCGGTAACAGCTTTCGGTGGCATCGCCTCTGGCCAGGGCGATGGCCAGTCTCCCGCTTGCCACGGGTGAAAACTGTCTGTTCTGATAGATCACGCCGGACACCGTATCCGGGAAGACACTGCTGAGCACGCGGTTCATCACCACGGCGCCCACAGCCACCTTGCCCTCATAGGGTTCGCTTCCAGCTTCGCAGTAGATCAGATTTGCCAGAAGGACCCGGTCGCTTTCCTCAAAGGTCACCTCGGAGATGTCCCGCCAGACACCGTTTGCCGCCCGCTGTGCCAGGGCTCTCTCCTCCGCCAGCTTCTTTTTCAGGTACTCCAGATCCGCTTCCTTCTGTTTGATCTGCTCTTCATACTCCCGGGCTCTGGCCTCTTCCTCCGAGATCTGACTGGAGTAGGAACTGATGGACTTTTTCGCCTTTTCCACCAGCTCCGTCACCTTTTCATGCTCTGCCTGCGCCTCCAGGAGAAGCTCCTGCAGCTGCGCTTCCTGCTGATGGAGCTGTGCCTCCTGCTCCTCGATGAGCTGGCGATTTGCCCGAAACTCCGCGAGCTTCTGACGGTCGTACTGTTCCAGCTTCTCGTAGTAATCCGCGAAATTCAGAAAGTCCGCAACGGATTCGGCTCCGAAAAGCGTATTCAGGATATCCGTCCTGCCCACCTCATACATCCGCCGGATCCGCAGGATCATATCCGCGTACTGTCCCTCCTCCTGCCGGATGGCCTCGGCCAGGGCGTTCTGAGTCTCCCGGATCTGTTCCTTCTTTTCCGTGATCTGCAGATTCAGGCTTTCCAGGTTCGCGCTGATGGCCTCCAGCTCCTCCGTCAGGGAGTCCAGCTGCTTGCGAACCACGCTCCGCTCACCCCGCAGATCGTCCAGATTCTCCCGGGTCTCCTGCTGCTGCTCCTGGAGCTGCTGACGCTGGCGTTCCGCTTCATCGATCTTCTGTTGTGTGGCGGAAGTAGCCCGCGCGTGACTGATGGGAAACAGACTCCCCACCAGCACCATGACCAGCAGAGCGCATACCGCCCGCCTGACCTGCCTGTTCATATCCGGATCCGAATCTCCCTGCCGCTTCTGGAATAAGGGATATATTCCACACCCGCGGCATCAAACATCTTCTTGGACGCCCGGTTGGCCGGCGTCCCGCTGTACTTGTCATCGTCATAGACCACTCTCCGGATCCCTGCCTGGATGATGGCTTTCGCGCATTCATTGCAGGGAAAAAGAGAGACATACATGGTGGTCCCCTCCAGAGAGCCTCCCCGATAGTTCAGGATGGCGTTGAGCTCGCTGTGGGCCACATAGCCGTACTTGCTCTCGTCCAGCTCTCCTTCCCGGTCCCAGGGGAACGCATCATCGGAGAGCCCCACGGGGAGTCCGTTGTACCCCATGGAAAGAATCTTGTGATCCGGGCTGACGATGCAGCATCCCACCTGCGTGTTGGGATCTTTGGAGCGCATCCCCGAAAGATGGGCGACTCCCATGAAATATTCATCCCAGGAAATGTAGTCTTTCCGCTTTTCCATCTTATTTCGTTCCGAAAATACGGTCTCCCGCATCCCCCAGTCCGGGGACGATATAGTTGTGGTCATTGAGCTTCTCATCCAGCGCGCCCACAAACAGATCCACATCCGGATGCGCAGCCTGCATCACCTCGATGCCCTTGGGTGCGGCGATGATGCAGAGGAAATGAATGTGCTTGCAGCCCCGCTCCTTCAGCATGGTCACGGCAGCCGCAGCGCTTCCGCCGGTGGCCAGCATGGGATCCACGACAAAGATCTCACGCTCCGCACAGTCTGCGGGGATCTTGCAATAGTATTCCACGGGCATGGAGGTCTCCGGATCGCGGTAGAGCCCGATGTGGCCCACCTTTGCCGCGGGGATCAGATTCAGCATACCGTCCACCATCCCCAGTCCTGCGCGCAGGATGGGGATCACGGCCAGCTTCTTGCCGCTGAGCTCCTCCACCGTGGTATGGCAGATGGGGGTCTCGATCTCGACCTGCTGGAGCTTTAAGTCTCTGGTAGCCTCATAGCAGATCAGCATTGCGATCTCGCTGATGGTCTCCCGAAACTCCTTGGTGCCTGTGTCCTTTCTGCGAATGAATCCGATCTTGTGCCGGATCAGCGGATGATCCATGATCACTACCTTACCCATAGTCTGCTCCTTTTCTCCTTTTCTGCCTTCTCTGGTTTTCTGAAATCCGTGATACTTCTTACTGCTTTCCTTCGATCTTGTCGATCCTTCTCTGATGCCGCTCTCCCTGGGAAAAAGGAGTGCTCAGGAACACATCCGTGATCTCTTTGGCCATGCCCTCCCCGATGAGA
>JAFYFY010000183.1 GCA_017543485.1 Lachnospiraceae bacterium
GATTCGCCAGCGCGAACATGGTACCGATTTTTCGCCGAGATTGCCGGAAGTGAGAACGGGAAGGTTCTGGACGCAAACGGGAAAGCGACCTGGAACAGGGAAGAAACCCAGACCAACAATCTGGATAGCCGCTGGAGTAAAAAAGTATGTGCGGGAAAAGCAAATATCCATAAAGAGACCCCATCCTTTCTGCGTCAGGAGAGAGGATGGGGTCTCTTTCAATTCGTGGGTGGAAACAATGATCAGGCTGCGCTTTCCCAGGGAGCCTGACCGGGCTCATTTCTTCTTTTCCGACTCTTCGGAGACAAAGCCCCTGCGCTTGATGGTGCCCCAGGAGGATTTGTTCTTCCGGTAGCCGAAGGTGGCCTGCACCTTGAATATGGTATTAAGCTGGCGGTAACCCAGGTTGTCCAGGATCGCGTAGAGATACAGCTTGGCGATCTGACTGATCTTCGGGTATTTTCGGAACGTGTTCTCCTCCATCAGCAGCGCGCCGGTGGAGAGGATGATCCCGTAGAGCACCGCCACCAGGAAGAAGCTGATCATGAAATGCAGGTCCACCACCCCCAGGAGCCAGGAAATTGGGACGGTGATATACCCTACCACCTCAAAGATCGGACCGATGAGCTCAAAGATCCAGAAATAGGGCAGGCAGAAGACCCCGACCCTGCCGTAGGCGGGCCGGAAGGCCATATCCCGGTGCCTGAGGAGGGTGTCGATGAGGCCGATGTGCCAGCGCTTCCGTTGCTTTTTCAGGTCCTCCAGGGAGTCCGGCGGCTGAGTCCAGCACACCGGGTCCGGCAAAAACTTGATGGAGTAGGCGTGCTTTTTCCGGAGCATGCTCTTGTGGAGCTTGACCACCAGCTCCATATCCTCCCCGATGCACCTGGCCGTGTAGCCCCCTGCGTCAATGACCAGCTGCTTGTTGAAGGCCCCGAAGGCACCGGAGATGATCAGCAGGATGCCCATCTTATGAAAGCCGATCCGGCCGGTCAGGAACGCCCGCAGGTATTCGTTGGTCTGGAGCATCAGAAGGGGCTTGTCCGGCAGGTCGATCTCCCGGAGTTCTCCGTCCACGATCTCACAGCCGCTGGCAATGCGGATGATCCCGCCCACCGCCACACACTTGGGGTCGATCATGAAGGCGTAGATGATCTTCGCCAGAGAGGATTTTTCCAGAAGGGAGTCGGCATCAATAGACACGAACACCGGGTACATGGAGACGTTAATCCCCGCGTTCAGGGCGTCGGCCTTGCCGCCGTTCTCCTTGTCCAGCACCACCAGGTTCGGATAGGACGCCGAACGGTAGACAGCCCGGACGTTTTCGGTGGGAATGGAGCGCTTGTAGGGCTGGTCGATCTGGATGAGGGAGAACGCCTCCTTCAGCAGATCCAGGGTGTTGTCCTTGGAGCCATCGTTGATCACGATGACCTCGTAATGTCCGAAATCCAGGGACAGCAGGTTTTTGGTGTTGTCGACGATGGTGGCCGACTCGTTGTAGGCCGGGACCAGCACGCTGATGGGCACCATGTTCTCAGAAAAAACGTAGCGGGAATAATCGGTGTACTTCATGGAGCGGCTGTACACCCGCAGGCCCGCCATGGCGCTGACCAGCTGGATGAAATAGATGGTGCTGATGGCCAGCACATAGAACAGGGAGATGTAGTTGACTACCCTGACTAAGGAGAAGAGAAAGCTGCTCATGTGGTCACCTCCCGGCTCAGCAGGGCGTTTCGTTCCAGAATATACCGCATCATCTCATAGGCGAACCGATCTCCTAACCCGGTCACATCCTCCATCAGATCCCCATGCCCGCGGAGCCGGCTCAGCGCCTCAGCCGCGTGGAAGCGCACCCACCACTCCGGGTCGCAGAGACAGCGGAGCAGATCCCCGTAGCAGGCTTCCGGGGCGATGTCGGCCAGGGCCGACACAGCCACACTGCGGACGCTCCACTCCCGGTGGGAAGTGTGCCGCTGGATGATATCCTCCGCCGGGCGGTACCGCAGCTTCCCCGCAGAGCGGACGCTGTCGATCAGCAGGTTCATGTGATCGGAGTCAAGAAAGGGCTCGATCAGGGGACACAGCTCCGTCAAGCCCTCGTTCCCGATGCCCCGGACACAGGCCCGTTTTACATACAGATCGCAGTCCCGGGCCAGCAGCTTCCGGTACAGCTCGGCGTGGTCACCCGAATAGCAGTCAAAGAGCTCATGAAGCTGACGGAAGGAGAGGATCAGCCGAAAGGCCGGGTCGGTGAACAGGGCGATGAGCTTCTCCTCGCAGCCGCACATGAACAGAGCGAGCAGACTGATCTCCTGGTTTTCGGCGTTGTCCGTCCAGCGGTGGAGATTTCTGTAGATCTCCTCCTCATAATCCGGCAGCTGCAGCTCTGCCGCCAGCTTGGTGAAAACACCGACCTGGTCGATGCTTCTGGAGCGAAGCATACGGCGGATATGGCCGCAGTACCAGTCATCCCGAAGGATCAGCTTCCGCAGCAGCTCCTTCCGCTCAGGGTCCGCCTCTTCCAGCACCATTGTCATGGCGATGCTGCCCCGGCTGGACTGGATCCCCCGGATCTCCCGGAGGCTCCGGATCTCTCCCTCCGGGTCCAGCAGCTCGTAGATCTGTCCCCGCAGGTATTCCAGGTCCTGGCTGACGCTGAGCATCCGCATGATGCGCTTCTTGATGCGCTGGACCCGGATGTCGTTGGATGTGGTGATGATGTGGAGAATGAGCAGCGTCACGGTGAACAGCGCCAGGATCACCGCCATCACCACAATCAGGACATCTACCGTCGCCTGGATCCATGTATGCATCCCATCGCCCCCTCTCTCTTTATGTAAACTCTGCGAAGTAGTCCCGCAGTATCCGGTAGGAGGCCTTCAGCCTCTCATGGACGACCGGAAGCTCCCAATCCTCCCA
>JAFYFY010000184.1 GCA_017543485.1 Lachnospiraceae bacterium
ACTTGCGGGAGCAAGGATCCTCGTGGTGGATGATAACGACATGAACCTGAAGGTGGCGAGGGGGCTTCTGAAACGTTATGAAGTCGTACCGGAGCTCTGCGACAGCGGACGGAAGAGTCTGGATCTTGTAAAGGAGAAACAGTACGACCTGATCCTGATGGACCATATGATGCCGGGAATGGACGGTGTGGAGGCGACGCGGACCATCCTGGAGACCATCCCTTCCGCCGCGCATACCCCCATCATCGCCCTCACCGCCAATGCCATGGAGGATGCCAGGGTGCTGTTTAAGCAGGCGGGGATGAAGGACTTTATCGCAAAGCCCATGGATCTTGCGGAGCTCATCGCCGTGGTGAAAAAATGGCTTCCGCCGGAGCGGATCCTGGAAAACGAAGCGCAGGAGGCGGATGAGACATGACAGAGGTATTATCCGTAGAAAATATGAGGGCCAGCGACGCTGCGACCATCGCCGGGGGGACCTCCGGTCGGGAGCTGATGATGCGGGCCGCAAGGGGCATCTTTGATGCGGCGGCCTGGAAGGCACCCGCGGCCATCATATGCGGGACGGGAAACAACGCCGGGGACGGATATGCCCTGGCGCTTTTGCTGGAGGAGGCAGGGATCTTCTGCGAGCTGTTTCTGATCACGGATCGGTTTACCGAGGATGGCGGTTTTTTTCATGCGAAATGTCTGGAGCGGGGGATCCCGGAGCATCTGATGCGGGACACCCCCTCTTTGAAGGGATACGGGACGGTGGCGGACTGCCTGCTGGGCACCGGTTTTCACGGGGAGCCCCGGGAGGAGATCAAAGACGCCATTGAAAAGATCAACGCCTCCGGGGCTTATGTGGTGGCGGCGGATATCTGCAGCGGCCTGAGCGGCGACAGCGGCATGGGAACCTGCTATGTCAGAGCGGATCTGACGGTGTCTGTGGGGGGCTATAAGCCGGGGCATTTTCTAAACCTGGCAAAGGATGCCTCCAAGGTCACAGTGAATGCGGATATCGGCATCCGGCCGGTGATGGAGCCCTACGGGCTGGTGGAGGCATCGGACCTTCGGCCATACTTTTCGGACAGACCTCATTTTTCCCACAAGGGGACTTACGGATATCTGGCTCTTCTGGGCGGGAGCGACCGCTACAGCGGGGCCATCCGCCTGGCATATCTGGCAAATGCCGCCATGCGCTCCGGCGCGGGGGTGGTGAAGGTAGCCGTCCCGGCGTCCATCCGAAGCGACGTGGCGGTGCACATTTTGGAGAGCACCCTGTTTCCCATGCCGGAAGAGAACGGCGGGATGCGGTTTGACGAAGGGCTCATGGGGGAGCTGATCTCCAATGTGAAGACCGCGGCCATCGGACCCGGGATCGGCAGGGGAGAGGAGATCCGGAAGATCCTGCACTTTTTGCTCACCGGCTTTTCCGGCAGGCTCATCATCGACGCGGACGGACTAAGCGAGCTGGCGCAGCTGGATCCGGAGGTGCTTCGAAGCGCCTCCTGCGAGGTGATCCTGACGCCCCATCTGAAGGAATTTTCCAGGCTCTCCGGCAAAGCGGTGCCGGAGATCACGGAGGATCCCATCGGCACGGCCAGGGAATACGCCTCGGAGCACGGATGCATCCTCCTGTTAAAGGGTCCTGCCACGGTGATCACGGACGGACAGCGCGTCCTTCTGACGGACCGGGGATGTCCGGGAATGGCCACGGCGGGGAGCGGCGATGTGCTGACGGGGATCCTGGCAGCCACCTGTGCGCGGATGGAAGATCCCCTGATGGCGGCAGCGGCAGGCGCGTATCTGAACGGGCTGGCGGGGGAGCTGGCAGAAAGCAGCATCGGTCCGGTGTCCATGGTGGCCGGGGATACCGTGGCGGCCATCCCGGAGGCGGTCCGCAGATTAGGCGGGATTTCGCAGAGCGGACCCGGCGGTGTTGTGCTATAATAGACACAGTTCTTTTATGGACCTTTTGCAGCAGGGCATGTTTCATGGATCGGAAAAAGGAGGATGAATCTATGCAGGCTTACAAAAAGATCTATCATGAGAGAAACAAAGATGTGGTACTTCGTTATATTCCGGGACATTTTATTACCCCCCATTCCCACGTGAACTACTATATGGATCTGAGCGACATGAAGTCCAGACAACGCGAGGCCCGGGCCACCGGCGAGGAGCTGGCGGAGATGTTTCTGGTATCCGATGTCATCGACACCATCCTGTGCCTGAACGGCATGGAAGTGGTGGGAGCCTATATGGCCAACAAGCTCACCAAGGCGGGAGTCATCTCCGCCAATTCCCATCAGACCATGTACATCACCACCCCGGAGTACAATATGAGCGGGCAGATGATGTTCCGGGAAAACAATCAGCATATGATCAAGGGAAAAAAGGTGCTGGTCCTCATCGACACCGCCACCACAGGCGGCACCCTTCAGAGCGCGCTTCGCTCCGTGCTCTTCTACGGAGGAGAGATCGTGGGGATCTCCGCCATCTTTTCCATCGCGGCGAAGGTGGGAGAGATCCCGGTCCGGGCTCTGTATACGGCCAGGGATCTGACGGATTATGCAAGCTACTCTCCGGAGGAGTGCCCGCTTTGCAGGTCCGGGGTTCCGGTGGATGCGTTCTGTAACGGTTTCGGATATTCAACGGTCTAGGAGGAGGTAGAGATGACTTTTGATGCACTGCTCGAGAAGGTAAGAAAGCTGGCCGCAAAGGCCAATGTCTCCGGCACGGATTTCCTGGCAGTCCAGGTGAACATCACCGGAGAAGAGGGAGGCGTGTTCTATGTGGAGGTAAAAGACGGGCAGATCCATGTGGAGCCCTATGACTACCATGACAGAAACTGCGCCCTGACCATCGATCTGGCGGATTTTAACAAGCTCATCGACGGAAAGCTGGATCCGGTGCTGGCCTTTACCACCGGAAAGCTGAAGGTGGACGGAGACATCGGAAAAGCGCTGGAGTTTTCCAAGCTCGTAAAAAAATAAGGTCCCGGGCAGACTGCCCGAAAGGGACAAAAAGGACATCATGAAGGACGGAAAACGAAAAGGAAACACCAAAAAGATCTCAAAACTGAAAAAATCCCAAAGCTGGCTTCTGATTCCGCTGTATCTCATCATCTATGCGGCAGTGGCGGCTACCGTGGGCTATGCCATGTATCTGCTGGCTGTCTACAATATGCACTCCAAATTCGATGCGGAAGCGGAGATGATCCGGTATCTGGCGCAGGTCTATGACCGGGCCTCCGCGGACGGCATGGATGAAGGAGAGTGGGATCTGCTCCGCGCCAGCGGATATGACTTTATCATCCGGGAAGCGAACGGGGCCCTTGTGTACGGGGATGCATCGAATACTTGCGGTCAGAGCGGAAAGAGCCTGAAGGACTTTGAGGCGGAGGGCGCCCTTTTATATCAGGATACGGTGTATCCGTATGTGTATGTGGACCGGGGCGGACAGTTCGCGGTGCGGACGGATGAGATGGACAGGCTCTTCAGACAGATCAGCAGGTCGGAGGTAGATGCCAATCTCATGCTCATGGATGAGTCGGAGATCGACACCTTCGAACCGGAGGTGGAGCTTCTTCGGGCAGGAACGGAAAAGGTGATGCAGGTTCCGGTCTGGGTGGGCTATCCCGTGGCGGACGGTTCCCGGATCTTCATCGGGAAAGGATTCCTCACCTTCCGGGTAAACGACCTGTCCGCATTGGGGATCGCGTCTTTGATGATCACGGTGCTGGTGCTGATCATCCTGGCGCTGTTTCTCATCAATCTCGCCTCAAACAGAAAGAGCCGGAAGCGTTCCTTGAAGCTCCTGTTTATGGACCTGGCTACGGGAGGACAGAACCGGACCTGGTTTCTCTACACGGGTGAAAACCTCCTGAAAAGCCGGCTGAACGCGGCGAGGACCTACGCCGTGGTGGATCTGAACTTCATGAAATACAACACCTTCGTGCTGTGCCATTCCGTGGCGGAGGGAGAGGAGATCCTCCGGAAGATCCACGGGTATCTGTCCTCGAAGCTGGGAAAAAAGGAGCTGCTGGCCCACGGATTCCAGGGAGATTTCATGATGCTCCTTCGTATGGAGGAGGAGCAGGAGCTTCGAAACCGTCTGGAGGAGATGCTGACGGAACTGGGCAGGCTCGAGAAAGACCACAGCTTCACCTTCCACGCCGGGGTGCGGGAACTTATGCCGGTGGTGGATGAAAAGGGACGGGTACGGCGCAGAAAAGATCTGGATTTTGAACAGGAATGCAACCATGCCGTGACGGCCCGGGTCACCCTGGATGGGCGGGAGGAGTCCGCAACGGCCTTCTTTGACGAGAAGCTCATCGAGGCCAACATCTGGCAGGACCGGGTGGAGGAGCACTGCCGCGGAGCGCTGGAAAAAGAAGAATTCCTGGTGTATTACCAGCCCAAATACGATCCGGTGTCCGGGACCCTGAAAGGCGCCGAGGCGCTGATCCGCTGGCAGTCGCCGGAGCTGGGCTTCGTGCCCCCGGGGCGGTTCATCCCCATCTTCGAGTCCAACGGCTTTATCACCAACATCGATCACTACATGATCGCCCATGTGGCGGCGGATCAGAAGCGCTGGCTGGACCAGGGTAAGCACTGCGTACCGGTGTCCGTCAATGTCTCCCGGGCCCACTTTATCGAGGATGATCTGGCAGAGCAGATCCGGGATCTGGTGGACGGTGCGGGTGCCCCCCGGAACCTCATTGAGATCGAGCTGACGGAGAGTGCCTTCTTTGATGACAAGAACGCCTTGGTGCGCACCATCAAGAAGCTGAAGGAATACGGCTTTACCGTCTCCATGGACGATTTCGGGTCCGGGTATTCCTCCCTGAACTCTCTGAAGGATATCCCGCTGGATGTGCTGAAGCTGGATGCGGAATTCTTCCGGGGAGAAGCGGAAGGGGACCGGGGCAACATCATCGTCTCCGAGACCATCCGTCT
>JAFYFY010000019.1 GCA_017543485.1 Lachnospiraceae bacterium
AAATGCGGGTTTTACGAATGCAAGGAGTGCGATGCCCGTTTTCTCGATCTTCGGATCGCCCCGTCCATCGTCTGCCCGTACTGCGGGGAGACCCCGGATATGGAGATCGGGCCGGATGACGATGCGCCTGTTATAAACGAAAGCGCAAAGCTGATCGCGATGATCGAGGGCGAGGACGTGGAGCGGTATGACGCTCTGCTGAGCCTGGCCATCACCGGTGGAGACGAGGACTGGATCTAAAAGTTGTCAGGGGGACTGTCCCCCTGACAACTTTTTTTGGGATATGGAAAAATCCTCCGATTGATAGTACAATCTTCTTACTCGGCGGAAGATCCGGAGAGCAAAAGGAGTGGGATCGGTGGAAGGATATGAGATCGTGATGGCCTCGGAAGAGGAGAGGAGCGAGATACTGGCGCTGTATAAAAAACAGGTGGGCAGAGAGTTCTGCGCCTGGGACGAGGACTATCCTTCAAACGAGACCATCGACTTCGATCTATCGCGGAATGCCCTGTTTGTGCTGAAAGAGGATGGGAAGATCAAGGGTGCGGTTTCTTTGGACGAAGACGAAGATGTGGAGCGTCTTCCGTATTGGAATCCGAACCTGGCACCGGAGGGGGAGCTGGCCAGACTGGCGGTACTTCCGGAGGAACAGGGCAAAGGCATCGGCAGGATCCTGCTTCGCTTCGGGATGGAGGAATTAAAGCGCAGGGGGTGCAGGGGGATCCATATCCTGGTGAACCGTCATAACGAAAAAGCCATCCGCTGTTATGCGGTGTTCGGTTTTCGGACGGTTGGGGAGTGCCACATGTTCGAGCAGGATTTCTGGTGTTATGAGAAGGAACTGTAATGTACACGTGATTTGAACAGGAGGGGTATGACGATGGTGTACAGAGATTTTCAGGGGATCCGGTTATCGGGTCTGGGGTTTGGCGCGATGCGCCTGCCCGTTCTTGACGGCGACGACAGCAGGATCGACCGGGAAAAAGCGTATGAGATGGTGGACCGGGCCATGGCCAGTGGCATCAACTATTACGACACTGCCTGGGGCTACCATGACGGAAATTCCGAGATCGTGATGGGCGAAGCCCTGAAAAAATACGACAGAGGCAGCTTTTACCTGGCCAGCAAATTCCCGGGCTACGACCTTTCCAACATGCCGAAGGTAAAGGAGATCTTCGAAGCGCAGCTGCAAAAGACAGGGATGGAGTACTTTGACTTTTACCTGTTCCACAATGTCTGTGAGATGAACATCAATCAGTATCTGGATCCGAAATACGGGATCTTCGATTACCTCATGGAGCAGAAGAAAAACGGCAGGATCAGGCATCTCGGGTTTTCCTGCCATGGCGAGTTCGACACCATGAAGCGCTTCCTGGATGCCTACGGCGAGCATATGGAGTTTTGCCAGATCCAGCTAAATTACCTGGACTGGAGCTTCCAGAACGCCAAGGCAAAGGTGGATCTTCTGAACGAGCTGAACATTCCGGTCTGGGTCATGGAGCCCCTTCGCGGCGGTCGCCTCACCAGGCTGGACGCACAGTCGGAGGGCGAGCTGAAGGCACTTCGTCCCGAGGAAAGCGTTACCGCCTGGGCATTCCGTTTTCTGCAGAGCGTAAAGGGCGTGACGATGGTGCTTTCCGGCATGTCCTCCATGGATCAGCTCCTGGATAATCTGAAGACCTTCGAGGAGGAAACGCCCCTCACGGACAAAGAGATGGAAACGCTGATGGCCGTCGCGGACAGACTGCAGGCCCGCAAGTCCATACCCTGCACCGCCTGCCATTACTGTGTCAGCCACTGTCCGCAGGGACTGGATATCCCGTATCTCATCTCTCTTTACAACGAGCATCTGCTCACCGTGGCTGACGGCGGCATGGCCTTTATCGCACCCATGGCTCTCTCCGCCATCCCGGATGAGAAAAAGCCGGCGGCCTGCCTGCACTGCCGCAGCTGCGAACGGGTTTGCCCGCAGCAGATCAAGATTTCCGAAATGATGACCGATTTTGTGGAAAAGATCGGCTGAGAGCAAAGCCACAAACTTTCTGTTTTTCCTAAGAATGCAAAGGTGCCGGGGGCAGGTCAGGGTAATGTTCCCTGCCTCCCGGCAGCCTCATCTGACAGCCTTTTCAGATCCCTTATCAGACACCCTCTTATAAAACTTCCCCGACCATAGACGAATTAGATTCCAGACGATTCAGCCCCTTTTTTGCGACAATCCTTTGACATCTTTGTTTTTCAGCTTTTTCTCTTTATTTTTCCCTTTATATCAAATAAACTAGTAGAATCGAGGTGATGTTCATGCCGCGTACGGCCAGAAAACTCAGCAACAGCGGGTACTATCATGTGATCTCCAGAGGAAACGGAAAGCAGATCCTGTTTGAGGAGGATGCGGACCGCCATGTGTTTCTGGGAATCCTGAAAAAGATCCGGAAGGAGGAAGGCTTCGATGTGATCGCCTACTGCCTGATGGAAAATCATTTTCATCTCCTGATCAGGGCGGATGACGGGCTGGATCACATCATGAAGCGGATCAATACCACTTATGCGGTCTATTCGAACAGCAAATACGACCGTGTAGGGCATCTGTTTCAGGACCGGTTCATGAGCGTGCCGGTGGAGAGCGACGCTGCATTGCTCAGCGTGATACGCTACATCCACAATAATCCCGCAAAGGCCGGGATCTGCGCTGCGGACAGGTACCCCTGGAGCAGCTGGAATGCGTATGTAAAAGGGAGCGACTTTGTCAGCACGGATCTGGTGCTGGAGCTGTGCGGAGGACTGCGGGAGTTTTTGTATTTCAGCGGTCGGGAGGATGCCGCAGGCACGCAGCATCTGGAAGTCAAAGAGTCCGAGCACCTGAAAGACCGGACGGCACAGCGGATCATTCAGGAAAGGCTTCATTTGAAAAGCGGCACGCAGCTTCAGGCTCTGCCGCGGGCGCAGCGTGACAGCGCCCTGTGGGAGCTGAAGAAAGCCGGACTTTCAATCCGCCAGATCGAGCGCCTGACCGGGGTCAGCCGCGGCGTCGTCCAAAAAGTATGCAGCGCCCGAAAAAAGATGACAGAGGGACAGTCCCCCTGACACAAAA
>JAFYFY010000185.1 GCA_017543485.1 Lachnospiraceae bacterium
AAAGCATCAAAGTGCTACCACTCTCAGAAAAACCAAAAACGATCGTTCGGACGCGAAAAACATTGCGCTCATCGTTGCATCGGAGGACCTTCAGCCCGACCAGGTCTTATCTTACCATATTGTCGAATTGAAGTCACTATCCCGCGCAAGATTTTCTACCGTCAAGGACCGTTCTTCCCTGAAAAACAAGGTAAAACGTCTCGTTACCGTCCTCTTTCCGGAACTGCTTGACGTGTTCACCGACCTGTTTGGTGCCTCAGGCATGGCACTGATGACACGTTATCCTTCGGCGAAGGCTCTCGCTGCCTGCAATCTTGACACCCTTACCGAGCTTCTCAAAACCGCCTCTCGCGGCCGCTTCGGACGTGAGAAAGCCGATGCGCTCCGCAAGCTTGCCAAGGAATCCATCGGCACCTTTTCTGAAAGCGCTGTCTTTCAGCTTCGGCTGCTCCTTAAGCGAATTGAGCTCCTTAACGCCCAGGTCGAAATGTATGACGATGAGATCCGCCGCCTGATGGATCAGCTCCATTCTCCGATCCTTTCTGTCCCAGGCATTGGCTACACGCTCGGCGCTATGATCCTCTCCGAGATCGGCGACTTTAAGCGCTTTTCCTCTCCCGCTAAGCTCCTTGCCTTTGCCGGCCTTGAGCCCAGTGTCTACCAGTCCGGCAAGTTCAACCCAGCCTCCGGCAAAATGGTCAAGCGTGGCTCTCCTTTCCTGCGGTGGGCTCTCCTACAGGCTGCTACTTACGCTCCTGCTTCCTCTGTTACCTTCGCTGCCTACTACGCTAAAAAACGCTCAGAAGGGAAATCTCCCTCTGTTGCTCGCTCTCATGTTGCCAAAAAACTTGTTCGTGTTATCTTCTCTCTTCTCTCCCGCAATGCCTCTTTTGTTGACTCTTTTGCTGCTTGACTTTTCATAGTTGGTCTACGACCCCTATGAGCTGGATCCGTCTTCCATCCTGCAGCCTCCTTCAGTGAGGCACCTCTGCGGTACCGACGACCTGGGGCGGGATCTATTGAGCCGCCTCATCTACGGTGGACGCTACTCCCTGCTGCTGGGCACCAGCGGCGCCGTGTTCGGCCTGGTGCTGGGCTGCATCTTCGGATGCGTCGCCGGCTACTTCGGCAAGTGGGTGGATACCCTCATCATGCGGACCTGTGACGTGATGATGTCCATTCCCGGTTCCCTCTTGTCCATCATCATCTCCTCCGTCCTGGGTCCCGGCTTTGTAAACACTATGCTGGCCCTCTCGGTGGGGCAGATTCCCGGAAAGATCCGGATGCTGCGGGCTCAGATCCTGCGGGAGCGGGGCGAGGAGTATCTGGAGGCCTGCGAAGCCTACAACTGCAGCAAGGTGAACATCATGTTCCGTCACCTTTTGCCCAACACCATCTCCCCTCTGCTGGTGGGCTTCACCATGGGCATCGGCGGCACCATCATGGCAGCTTCCGGCCTCAGCTATCTGGGGCTCGGCGTGCAGCCGCCCACACCTGAATGGGGCGCCCTGCTCTCCGCCGGGCGGACCTACATCAACAACTATCCGCACCTTATCCTGTTCCCCGGCCTCATCATCATGATCTTCGTCTGGTGTGTAAACCTGTTCGGCGACGGCCTCCGGGACGCTATGGATCCCAAACTGAAGACCTGAGGTGACGGCAATGAGTACAACTTTAAACAACAATGACGTTTTCCTTTCGGTAAAGGACCTCTTTGTAGAATACTCCTCCAATGACATCCCGGTCTACGCGGTGAACGGCGTCTCCTTCGATCTCAAACGCGGCAAGACCCTGGGCCTCGTGGGTGAGTCCGGCGCGGGCAAGACCACCATCGCCAAGGCGATCCTCCGGGTGCTGCCCGATATCGCAACGAGAAAGTGCGAGGGAAGCATCGTTCTGGACGGACAGGACCTTCTGCAGATTCCGGAGAAGGAGATGCTGAAGATCCGGGGCGACAAGATCTCCATGATCTTCCAGGACCCCATGACGGCGCTGAACCCCACCCAGACCATCGGCGAGCAGATTGTGGAGGCCATCACCACCCACAACAAGATCTCAACAAAAGAGGCGGTGGGCCGCGCCGTGGAAATGCTGCGGATGGTGGGCATCACCGAGGAGCGCTTCAACAACTATCCCTTTGAGCTTTCCGGCGGAATGAAGCAGCGCATCGTGATCTCCATCGCCCTGGCCTGCAATCCGATTCTGCTTTTGGCCGATGAGCCCACCACGGCCCTGGACGTGACCATCCAGGCTCAGATCCTGGATATGATCGTAAAGCTCCGGGATGAGCTGGGGACCTCCATGATCATGATCACCCACGACTTAGGCGTCATCGCGGAGAGCTGCGACGATGTGGCTGTGGTCTATGCCGGTGAGATTGTGGAGTCCGGCAGCAAGTTTGACATCTTCGATCATCCCACCCACCCCTACACCAGGGGCCTCTTCGGCTCCCTGCCTTCCATGGCGGGGGCGGACGGCAAGCTGCACCCCATTGAGGGGCTGCCGCCCGATCCCTCCAATCTGCCAAAGGGCTGCTCCTTCCATCCCCGCTGCGTCCACGCTACGGATGCCTGCCGGGAGGGGAGCATCGGAATGACCGAGGTCTCTCCCGGACATTTCTGCCGCTGCATCCACGCCACGAAGGAGGGAATGTAAATGGCTCCCGTCATTGAAGTCAAGAACCTGAAAAAATACTTCTCCGTGAGTGCGGGGCAGCTCCACGCGGTGGACGACGTCTCCATTGCCATCGAGCGGGGCAGGACCCTGGGCGTGGTGGGGGAGTCCGGCTGCGGAAAATCCACCCTGGGCCGCACCATCATCCATCTGCAGGACGCCACAGACGGGGAGATCTTCCTCAACGGGGAGAACATCACCCATCTCAATGCCGCCGGACTCAAGAAGGCACGCCAGAAGATGCAGATCATCTTCCAGGATCCCTACTCCTCCTTGAATCCCCGCATGACCATTATGGACATCATCCGGGACCCGCTGAAGGTCTACGGCTGGCGGGGGAAGGAGCTGGATCACCAGGTGGCCCTTCTCATGAGCCGGGTGGGCATTGAGCCCCGTCTGGCCTCCTCCTACCCCCATGAGCTGG
>JAFYFY010000186.1 GCA_017543485.1 Lachnospiraceae bacterium
CTGGATGAAGCGACGGCTTCTCTTGACGTAGAGAACGAGACGAAGGTGCAAGGCGCGCTGTCACGGCTGCTCTTAGGAAAAACGGTGCTGGTCATCGCCCACCGTATGCGTACTGTGGAAGCGGCGGATCAGATCGTTGTCCTTTCGGATGGTAAGGTGGCCGAAGAAGGAAGTCCGGCAGAACTCTTTGCAAAAGAAGACAGCCTTTTCAGACATATGACGCAGCTGCAGAATGCCAGCGCAGGCTGGAGCATCTGATCCTATGAAAAGAGCAATTCCGGCACATTAACTGACAATAGGCACAATATTATTTTAGAGAAGCGTTTCTTCGGAGGCGCTTCTTTTTTTGTGTCTTCCCGAAAAAAGAGGGATGCTTTCCCGGTAGAGAACCTGTGATGAGGAGCCCCATCAAAGAACCTTCTGCCGAATTGTGGTATAATGACAGTTGCAGCTGCCGGGCGAGCCCGGCCCGGAATGGAACCGATGGGTGGGGATTATGCAGACACAGACACAAATCGTGATTGTGGAGGATGACAGAGATTTGAACGCCGGCCTTTGCAGGGCGCTGAAAGGGGAAGCCGGAAGCATCGTTTCCTGCGATAACCTGAAAAGCGCCAGGGAGCAGATCTTTTTGTCGAAGCCGGACCTGGTCCTTTTGGATATCAATCTTCCGGACGGAAGCGGGCTGGATCTGGTAAAGGAGATCCGGGAAACGGACCTGCCCTGTCCCGTCATCCTGCTGTCCGCCAATGACACGGATGCGGATGTGGTAAAGGGACTGGAGCTGGGAGCGGACGATTATGTGACGAAGCCCTTTTCCTTAAGTGTCCTGCGGGCGCGGGTCCATACACAGCTTCGCAAAAAAGGATCCGGCCATGCCGGGGATGTGACGGTGGTGGGGACCTATTCCTTTGATTTTGACCGGATGATCTTTACGGCAGCGGGAGAGGAGATCACCTTAAGCAAGACGGAGCAGCGCCTGTTAAAGCTTCTGGTATCCAATCCGGGAGTGACGCTTTCCAGGGATGTGCTCATGGACAGGCTCTGGACAGACGGGGCGGAATACGTGGATGAAAACGCCCTCTCCGTAGCGGTAAAGCGCCTTCGGGACAAGCTGGGGGACAAAGATCGGATCAGGACCGTCTACGGACTCGGATACATGTGGGTAAAAAAGGATGAATGAGTATCTGATGGGCCTGGCCTTCCTCATGGCGGCGGGTGCGCTGGCCTATGCAATCTATGACCGTCACAGGAACAAAAAGATCCTGGATCATGTGGAAGAACTGCTGGACGATGCCATCAGAGGTTCGTTCCGGGAGGGGGCATTTTCCGAAGACAGAGTCTCCAGGATCGAATCCAAACTGGCGGATTATCTTCAGTCCTCCGCACTTTCGGCGGAGAATGTCCGCAGGGACCGGGATCAGATCAAAACCCTCATCGCGGACATCTCGCACCAGACGAAAACCCCCATCACCAACCTGCTTCTTCACAGCGAGCTCCTGCAGGAAACGGAGCTGAGCGCGGAGCAGAGGGAGAGCCTGAACGCCATCGGAAATGAGGCGGAAAAGCTGCGGTTTCTCGTGGATGCCCTGGTGAAGCTCTCCCGTCTGGAAAACGGGATCCTGAGCCTGGATCCCAAAAAGGATGACGTGGGAAGACTTCTGAAGGAGACGGAAGCTGCCATGCGAAAAAAAGCGGAGGCCAAGGGGCTGACCTTTTCCGTGGAGGAGGGGCATGCAGAGGCTTCCTTTGACTACAAATGGACCCTGGAGGCCCTCGGCAATATCGTGGACAACGCCATCAAATATACCGAAAAGGGCGGCATCACCCTTTCGGTCAGCACCACGGAGATGTTTGTCTGCATCCATGTGAAGGATACCGGCATGGGCATCCCGGAGGAGGATATTCCGAAGATCTTTGCCAGGTTCGGGCGGCTCCCCTCCTCCCGGGAACAGGAGGGCGTGGGCATCGGTCTGTATCTGGCCCGGGAGATCCTTTCCAAGGAAGAGGGATACATCAAAGTAAAGTCCCGGCCCGGAGAGGGCTCGGAATTCCGGATCTGCCTGAAACGATAAAATCTTTCAAAACTGTAAGAATTCAGGGAAGACCGGAAAGAATCTGGTAAGAATCGGCTGTCATACTCTGTGTGCAGAAGGGAAAACTTCTGCACACATTTTTTATGATAAGCGAGGTACCGATATGAGTATTTTACAGGCAAAGGATCTGGTAAAGGTATACGGACAGGGCGAAAGCAGCGTCCACGCCCTCCGGGGGGTCAATCTGGAAGTAAATAAGGGGGAGTTTCTGGCCATCGTGGGAACCTCCGGCAGCGGGAAATCCACCCTGCTCCATATGCTGGGGGGCCTGGACCGGCCCACCTCAGGCGAAGTCGTGGTGGACGGGATCCGGGTCTTTGATCTGAAGGACGATGAACTGACCATTTTTCGGAGAAGGAAGATTGGTTTCGTCTTTCAGGCCTTTAACCTGGTGCCGGTGCTGAATGTCTATGAGAACATCGTGCTGCCCCTGGAGCTGGACGGGGAGAAGGTGGATCGGGAATTTGTGGAGGAGATCATAGGCACCCTGATGCTGACCTCCAAAAAGGAAGTCCTGCCAAGCCAGCTTTCCGGCGGACAGCAGCAGCGGGTGGCCATCGCCAGAGCCCTGGCTTCTCGGCCGGCCATCATCCTGGCAGACGAACCCACCGGCAACCTGGATTCCGGCACCGGGCAGGATGTGCTGAGCCTCTTGAAAGTGTCTGCGGAAAAGTACGGACAGACCATCGTCATGATCACCCACAACGAGGAGATCGCTCAGCTCTCTGACCGGGTCATCCGCATCGAGGACGGGCAGATTGTGTCTGAGACGGAAAGGAGATGAGGGGGATGAAGGTAGGAAACAGAAAATGCGTATCCCGGCTGGCAGGCAGGATGCTCTTTGCCAACCGGAGAAGGAACCTGATCACCGTCTGCGCCATCATCCTGACGGCCGTGCTCTTTACTTCCCTTTTCACCATCATGCTTTCCATCAATGCTTCCTACGAGAACAGCACCTTCCGGCAGCTGGGAGGAAAGGTTCACGGGACCTTCAAGGATGTCACCGAAGCCCAGGAAGAAAAATTAGTCCGGCATCCGAACATCAAAGCATACGGAGAGCGGATGATCCTGGGGATGATCGCGGAGGACCCTTTCCTGACCCGGTCGGCAGAGATCAGCTACATGGACGCCAACACGTCGGAATGGTCCTTTATTGAGCTGAAAGAAGGGCATCTGCCGGCGGGGGAAAAGGAAGTGGTGATGGATGAGGAAGCCCTCAGGCTCCTGGGCCATGAGCCGGTGCTGGGGGAGAGCATCGAGCTTTCCTTTGATCTGGTTGGAGTGCCGAGTGAGGACATGGCCTGCACCGACACCTTCACCCTGGCGGGCTATTGGGAGTTTGATCCCCTCTGTCCCGTTCATTTCATCAACGTCTCTAAAGAATATGTCCTGAATTATTCCGGGAAGCTGGAGAAAATGGGCTATGAGCCCATCCGCATCGATGTGGATGTGATGCTGTCCTCCTCCGTAAATGCCGGGGACAAAATGGTGGAGACTCTGGAGGATTGCGGCTATACCTACGGGGAAGTCAGCTCGGATGACACGGTCCGCATCGGCGTCAATCCCGGCTATACCGGGTCAAGTCTGGGCGGAGAGGAACTGCTGGAAATGGCCCTCCCCCTGGGAGCTTTTCTGTTGCTGGTGATCTTCACCGGGTATCTGATCATCTACAATGTCTTCCAGATCTCCGTGGTGAGCGACATTCGCTTCTACGGACTGTTAAAGACCATCGGCACCACCAGGAAGCAGATCCGCCGCCTGGTCCGTTTGCAGGCTCTGGCCCTGTGCCTGGTGGGCATTCCGGCGGGGCTTCTTCTGGGATATCTCCTGGGGGCGGTGCTGACTCCCACGGTCCTGGCCACCACCACCATCTCCCGGAATTCCCTTTCCATCAGCTCGTCCCCCGTCATCTTCCTGGCTGCTGCGGTGTTCGAGATCATCACCGTTCTCCTGTCGGTGAGTAAGCCCGGACGGATGGCCGGGAAGGTATCCCCCATGGAGGCTCTGCGGTTCCAGGACGGGTATTCCGGCGGCAAGGCAAGGCGGACCACAAGAGGTGCCAGAGCCCGGCAGATGGCCTTTGCCAACATGACCCGCAACAAGAAGAAGACCATCCTGGTCTTCGCATCCCTGGCTCTGTCTCTGGTTTTGCTGAATTCGGTGAACCTCTTTGTGGGAGGCTTTGACCTGGAAAAATGGATCTCTGCATCTACTTCATCGGATTTCGTGGTGGGCAAGTATCAGTACTTTAAATTTGCCGGTGCAAGAGAGGACGCTCTGACTTTAGAGGAGATCCAGAGGATCAAAGAGGATCTGAATGTCCGGGAAGGGGGGATTGGATGGGATGTCAGAGGAATCCCCGTAATGCAGGTCAGCGAGGGAAAATATCGGGAATACTATGAGAGTCAGCCGGGAGCCATCCCCATCGGTGGCGGGGACGGAAGCTATTACCTGAACTGCTCCATAGAGGGGATGGATGCTTCTCTTTTGGACAAGCTGGAGGTCTGTGAGGGGGATCTTTCTCCTTTGAAGGACCCGGACGCAAGAGCCGTGGCGGTGATCACCCACCGGTATGACAACGGCACCTACAGCATCGATGAAAATGCACCGAAGATCGGGGACCGGATCAGGCTGGCGGTGGCCCGGTCTGTGGACTTTGTGGACTCCAGAACCGGTGAAACGGCAACGGAAGCAGCTTACGGGCAGCCGGAGTATCTGCGGGGGGACTACATCGGGATGACAGGAGGCGAGTACACTGTCTGCGCTTATGTGGAGGTGCCCTCCGATATCAGCCTTCGCTATGGCTCCCTGAGCTATGATCTGGTGGCTTTGTCGGATCTTCTGAGAGAGGATCTGGGAGACAGTGTGGTGCCGGTGTTCTATGCCTTTGATACGGAGTCTCCGGAAGAGGAAGCTCAAGCGGAGAGCTATCTGCATGATTTGAGCGAAGCAAACCGGACCATGAGCTATGAGAGCAAGGCAGTGAAACGGGCGGATTTTGAAGGCTTCCGGAACATGTTCCTCCTTTTGGGCGGTGTGCTCTGTGGAATCATCGGATTTGTGGGAGTGCTGAACTTCCTGAATACTGTTCTGGCCGGGATCCTGGCCAGAAAGAATGAGCTGGCCGTTCTCCAGGCCATCGGCATGACCGGAAGACAGGTGAAGGAAATGCTGATCCTGGAGGGAATGATCTACACGGCCGGTTCCGGCCTGATGGCCCTGTCCCTGTCCCTGATCTTTGTTCCCGCGGTAAATGCGGTTGCGGGGAGCCTGGTCTGGTTTTACTCGCCGTATTTTTCCCTGACGCCGGTTTTGCTGGTCCTGCCCATCCTGGTGCTGCTGGGAGTTCTGGTGCCCCTGGCATCCTACCGGGGCATTTCCCGGGCCAGCATCGTTGACAGGATCCGGGAGATCGGATGACCGGGTCAGAGCTTCGCCTTCTGCTGTGTGAAAAAAGCCGGGAACTGCTCTTTAGTTTCCCGGCTTTTTTGCCGAAATAAGGGATAAGGAAGACTCTCTCATAAAAAGTTGCAAAATACGCGTAAAACCGTTGCATTTTACATAATGCAATGTTATTCTTACTATAACTAAAAAGATTTTCAGGCGGCTTTTGATCCGGTGGGAAAAGGGATTTTTCACAAAAAAGGCCGCGCAGCCGGCACCGGCGGTCACACATTTCATGGAAGAAAGGGGGCGTGACGATGAGTGCGATCAGAGATACCATCTTCAATAATTACCTCACGGCGTACGGCGCCCCGAAGGTATCGCGCTACGACTCTCATAAAAAGAGTGAGCTTCGCAGTACTTACAATTCCATTGTCAAATTAAACAAAGAATCCCCCTGGTATCTCCCTGTGACCAGCAAGGAGACGCAGCAGTATGCCGTGGAGCTCAAAGAGAGCGCCCGGGAGCTTCGCACGTCCCTGGCAGAGCTGGGAGGTCTGGAGGAGGACGGGCTCTTTGACAAAAAGCATGCCTTCTCCAGCAATGAGGATGTGATCTCCGTGGAATACATCGGGGAGAAGCAGGATTCCGAAGGGATCCCCACCCTGACCATGGAAGTGAAGGCACTGGCCAGTCCCCAGGAGAACACCGGAAGGAGTCTTCCGGAGGGGGCGGTGGGCCTGCCGGAGGATACCTATTCCTTTGATGTCGGCATCAATGACATGAATTACGAGTTCCAGTTCTATATCTCCGAGGGAGAGTCCAACCGGGATCTCCAGGAGAGGCTGGCGAGACTGGTGAACAACTCCGGCATCGGACTTCGGGCCGAAGTGGTGGAGGACGGGAGCCGCAGCGCGCTAAAGATCGCCTCGGAGTCCACCGGCATCGCCGAAGGCAAAGAACGGACCTTTACCATCTCCGATGACAGGACCAGCAAGCGCTCCGGCGCGGTGGAGTATTTCGGCCTGGACCGGATGACCGCGGAGCCCGCCAATGCCACCTTCATCCTGAACGGGGAGGAGCGCACCACCGGTTCCAACCACTTCACCGTGGGGAAGCTCTATGAGATCACCTTAAACGGCCTCAGCAAAGAAGGGGAAGAGATCCGCGTGGGGTTAAAGACCGACACCGAGTCCGTCACCGAGAATGTGGGACAGCTGGTGGGGAGCTTCAACACCTTTATGAAGAGCGTCAGCTCCTTTATGGAGACCCAGCGAAGAAGCCGGATGCTGGTGGGTGAGCTGGGCGGGATCGCAGGCCACTACCGGGATGCCCTCAGCGGACTGGGCATCGACATCGGCGAGGACGGAGAGCTGGAGATCGACAAGGACAAGCTCCAGCAGGTAGCGGAGTCCTCCGAGGATCTGGCGGAGACCTTCCGGACGCTGAAGGATTTCTCCAACTCCCTGATGCGAAAGAGCAATCAGGTCTCCCTGAACCCCATGGATTATGTGCAGCGCACCGTGGTGGCCTACAAGAATCCGGGGCACAATTTCGCATCCCCCTACACCACCAGTTCCTACAGCGGCATGATGTTCAATTATTTCTGCTAAAAAAACTCCCCCAGGGCCTGCTGGTGTGCTACCCGTCAAGGGGACAGTGAAAAATAATAAGTGATTGGATACCGTCAGTTGAGGAATGAATCAGCTGGCGGTATTCTTTATGCTGCTACTGCAAATGCTGCATGATATTCCATCGGGGTCATCCGATGAAG
>JAFYFY010000020.1 GCA_017543485.1 Lachnospiraceae bacterium
CTGGACCGTCTCTCGGATGAAAACGGACTCCCCAGGATGAGCATCATCAACCTGGCGAATCTCCAGGGGGACGGCGGGATCCCCAATAAGCAGAAGCTGAAGAAAAAGAAGGCGGAGGGCGAGGCAAAGCCCACCATCGATATTAAGAACATCCCCTCTCCTCACAAGATCAAGGAGAGTCTGGATCAGTATGTCATCGGTCAGGACCATGCGAAAAAGGTGATGTCCGTGGCGGTGTACAACCACTACAAGCGGGTGGCCACCGGGACCATGGACGAGATTGAGATCGAGAAGTCCAACATGCTGATGATCGGACCCACGGGCTGCGGCAAGACCTACCTCGTCCGCACCCTAGCCCGTCTCCTGGACGTGCCTCTGGCCATCGCGGACGCCACCTCCCTGACGGAGGCCGGCTACATCGGCGACGACATCGAAAGTGTCATCTCGAAGCTCCTGGCAGCCGCGGACAATGATGTGGAGCGCGCGGAGCAGGGGATCGTGTTCATCGACGAGATCGACAAGATCGCAAAGAAGCAGGAAACCCGCTCCCGGGATGTCTCCGGAGAGAGTGTCCAGCAGGGAATGCTGAAGCTCTTAGAGGGCGCGGAGGTGGAGGTCCCCGTGGGTGCCTCCAGCAAGGGGGCCATGGTCCCGCTGGCCACCATCAACACCCGCAACATCCTCTTCATCTGCGGCGGTGCCTTCCCGGATCTGGAGCAGATCATCAAGGAGCGGCTCACGAAGTCCGCTTCCATCGGCTTCGGTGCCATGTTAAAGGACGCCCACGATAAGGACAAGGACATCCTCTCCAAGGTCACGGTGGAGGACATCCGCAAATACGGCATGATCCCGGAGTTCATCGGGCGTCTCCCCATCATCTTCACCCTGCAGAGTCTCTCCAAGGAGATGCTGGTGAAGATCCTGAAGGAGCCGAAGAACGCCATCCTGAAGCAGTATCAGAAGCTCCTGGAGCTGGACGAGGTGAAGCTGGAATTTTCGGACGATGCCCTGGAGGCCATCGCGGAGAAGGCCATGGAGCAGGACACCGGCGCCCGGGCCCTGCGCTCCATCATCGAGGAGTTCATGCTGGACATCATGTACGAAATCCCGAAGGATGACAATATCGGAGTGGTGACCATCACCGGGGACTACATCCGCGGCACCGGAGGACCCGTCATCCAGATGAGAGGGTGAAGAGAGTTCACCAGACTTAGCTACCCCCAAATAATCTGCTAGAGTGACGCTGCCTGGCCCCCATAGATCTGTTTCCGGCAACGCTTCCGCTTGAAGTCAACCCATAGGGTTGACTAAGCCTCGGGCAGCGGTTCTAGGCTCGCACTGCGCTGTCGCTTGTGCTCCCCAAGAACCGGCCTCGGACAGCATGCCTTGAAACAGATGCTATGGGGACCGGCGCGCTGTCCCGTGAAAGCTGAATAAAAGATTGCAAGAAACAGCCCCCCACCGGCATAGATTTGTTTTGCGCATGCTGTCCGAGGCCGGTTCTTAGTGAGCGCGATTCCAAAGTAAAACGCGTACTTATGTAAGTGCGCGAACTTAGAACCGCTGCCCGAGGACCGCAAGCGGAAGCGTTGCGAAAAACAAACTATGCCGGTGAGGGGTGCGTCACTTTCTGTCATGTATTTCCGATGGCAGGCAGCGTCAGACGAAGTCATCCACCTACAGCTTTCACTAACTATCAGACGCAGTCATCAATGCTCACTTCAGGCTCTCCAGATCCCTGACCGCCTGCTCCTTCGTCGTGAACAGAAAGGCCTTCCAGCCGCAGGCGATGGCCCCGTCCACATTCTTCTGCGTGTCATCGAAGAACACACACTCCGATGGATCCAGCCCATAGCGGTCCGTGAGACGGTGATAGATCTCCGGGTTCGGCTTTACGATCAGCTCCCGGTAGGACAGGATCCCCCCGTCGCAGTAGTCCATAAACCCCAGGGCATGGCGGCACTCATCGTATGCCTTTTTGGAGAAGTTCGAGAGATAATACACCCCGTACCCCTGCCTGCGCAGCTCCTGCACCCAGGGGATGGCATAGGCACGGGGGCGGACCATATCCGTCACATCATCATAGGCCATGTGCAGTTCTTTTTCGATCCCGGGGTCCAGGGAGATGAAGGCTGCGATGGTCTTTTCTTCGTCCCAGGCTCCCCGGTCGAACTCGTCCCAGTAGGGACTTAAAGCCGAGGCCTTTGCGATCCGCGTGATCATGGCCTCATCGAATCCCTTATCCTGCAGAAATTCCCGCCAGCGAAAATCCGCCAGCACATTTCCGATATCAAACACCACATTTTTGATCATTTTTTCTATCCTCCCTGCCGGAGCGGTCTGCGTACCGCCTCGGATGATCACAGAAAAAAGCCCGGCCAGCCTCTCGCCGACCGGGCTTTCACACCTTATTTTTTCAGCGGGCTCTCCCGGTAGATGATGTCATCCCTGCTGGGTCCGTTGGAGATCATGGTGATGGGGAAGCCGATCTGCTCCTCCACGAACTCCACATACCTGCGGCAGTTCTCCGGAAGGTCCTCGAACTTTTTGATGCCCCGGATCTCACATTTCCATCCCGGAAGGTTCTTTAACACCGGCTTTGCCTTCTCCAGCTTCACCGTCACCGGGAAGTCCGTGGTCACCTCTCCGTCAATCTCATATCCCACGCATACCGGGATCTCGTCCAGATATCCCAGCACGTCCAGCACCGTGAAGGCCACATCCGTGGTACCCTGCAGACGGCAGCCGTACTTGGAGGCCACACAGTCAAACCATCCCATTCTGCGGGGGCGTCCCGTGGTGGCATCGTACTCGCCTCCGTCTCCGCCTCTGCGGCGAAGCTCATCCGCCTCGTCCCCGAAGATCTCGGAGACGAAAGCACCTGCGCCCACAGCGGAGGAATATGCCTTGCACACCGTGACGATCTGGCGGATCTCATAGGGCGGGAGCCCCGCACCGATGGCGCCGTACCCTGCCAGTGTGGAGGAGGATGTGACCATAGGGTAGATGCCGTGGTCGGGGTCCTTCAGGGTCCCCAGCTGTCCCTCCAGCAGGATCGTCTTGTTTTCCTTCAGAGCCTGTGCCAGGAACGCGGAGACATCGCACACATAGGGAGCGATCATGTCCCGGTACTCCTGCAGGGTCTTTAAAAGCTCACCCGCATCCAGCGCCGGCTTGTGGTAGAGATGCTCGATCAGCACGTTCTTCTGCACCAGCACCCGCTCCAGCTTCTCCTTCAGCACCGCATCGTCAAAGAGCTCGCTGACCTGGAATCCGATCTTGGCATATTTGTCGGAATAGAAGGGTGCGATGCCGGATTTGGTGGATCCGAAGGCCTTACCGGCCAGGCGCTCCTCCTCATATGCGTCGAAGAGGATATGATAGGGCATCACGATCTGGCATCTGTCGGATACCAGGAGCTTCGGCTTCGGCACGCCACGCTCCACCAGTCCCTCGATCTCCTTGATCAGAAGCGGGATGTTCAGCGCCACGCCGTTTCCGATGATGCTGGTGGTGTGACCGTAAAAGACACCCGAGGGCAGCGTGTGCAGGGCGAATTTTCCGTAGTTGTTGACGATGGTGTGACCCGCGTTTGCACCGCCCTGATAGCGGATGATGATATCCGCCTCCCGGGCCAGCATATCCGTGATCTTGCCCTTTCCTTCGTCTCCCCAGTTAGCTCCAACGACTGCTTTGACCATTGTTTTGTCCTTTCTAAACATTAATCTGTGCGGTAAGTCCCAGTGCTTCCCTGTTGGCATCCAGAAGCGGCCGGATCACATCCCGAAGGTAGGTCTCTACCTGTCTGGGCGCGCGGCCCACATACAGCTCGGGACGCAGGGTTTCCTTCAGTTCTTCCAGGGTCACACCAAAGGCGGGATCTGCCGCGATGAGCTCCAACAGGTTGTTGTCCAGGCCTTCCTCCTTCACGCGTCTGCCCGCTTCCATGGAAAGCTCCCGGATGCACTCATGAAGCTCCTGTCTGTTGCCGCCGCGCTTCACCGCATCCATCATGATGTTTTCCGTGGCCATAAAGGGGATTTCCGCCATGAAATGCTTCTCGATGACCTTCGGATAGACCTTCAGGCCGTCGGTGACATTCATGCAAAGGTCCAGGATCCCGTCCACCGCCAGAAAGCCCTCCGGCACGGAGAGCCGCTTGTTTGCGGAATCGTCCAGGGTCCGCTCGAACCACTGCACGGAGGAGGTGATGGCCGGATTTAAGGCATCACACAGCACGTATCTGGCCAGGGATGCGATGCGCTCGCTGCGCATGGGATTTCTCTTGTAAGCCATGGCGGAGGATCCGATCTGGCTCTTTTCAAAGGGCTCTTCCACTTCCTTCAGATGCTGCAGGAGGCGGATGTCATTGCTCATCTTATGGGCACTGGCAGCGATGCCCGCCAGCACATTCACCACTCTGGTATCCACCTTCCGGGAGTAGGTCTGCCCGGAGACGGGATAGCAGGCGTCGAAGCCCATCTTCTGCGCGATCATGGGATCGATGCGGTCGATGGTTTCCTGGTCCCCCTCAAAGAGCTCCAGAAAGGAGGCCTGGGTCCCGGTGGTGCCCTTGGATCCCAGGAGCTTTAAGGATCCCGCCACATAGTCCAGGTCCTCCAGATCCATGGCGAATTCCTGGATCCAGAGGGTGGCGCGCTTTCCCACGGTGGTGGGCTGTGCGGGCTGGAAATGGGTGAAGGCCAGGGTGGGCTGGTCCTTGTAGGTTTCCGCAAAGGCCGCCAGACGTGCGATGACATTCACCAGCTTTTTGCGCACCAGCTGCAGGGCTTCCCGCATCAGGATGATGTCGGTATTGTCTCCCACATAGCAGGAGGTGGCCCCCAGATGGTTGATGCCTGCTGCCTTGGGGCACTGCTGCCCGTAGGCGTACACATGGCTCATGACATCGTGGCGCACTTCCTTTTCCCGGGCTCTGGCCACATCATAATTGATATTATCAGCGTGGCTCTTTAGCTCATCGATCATCTCCTGCGTGATGACGGGCTGTCCGTCCCGGGAGAGCCCCAGCTCCATCTCCGTTTCCGCCAGGGCGATCCAGAGCTTTCTCCAGGTGCGGAACTTTTTGTCCTGGGAAAAGATGAACTGCATCTCGGGGCTGGCGTAGCGCTCCGATAAAGGGCTGCTGTAGCGGTCTGTTGACATAGTCTTCTCCTTTGTAACAATTTCGTAATGGGGCCTGGCCCCATTAAAGAGTGTGGCCGGTGAGGAGCTCGTACCCCTGCAGGTACTTTTCGATGGTCCGGTCCACAATGTCCTGGGGAAGGGTCCAGTCATGGCCCTCATGGGACTTTAACCAGTCTCTGGCAAACTGCTTGTCAAAGGAAGGCTGGCTCTTGCCCGGCTCATAGCCCTCCAGGGGCCAGAAGCGGGAGCTGTCGGGGGTGAGGATCTCATCTCCCAGCACGATCTCGCCGTTTTCGTCCAGGCCGAACTCCAGCTTGGTATCCGCGATGATGATGCCCTTTGTCAGGGCGTAGTCCGCGCACTTTTTGTACACGGCCAGGGTCAGATCCCGGAGCTTCGTCGCATACGCTTCGCCCTTTCCGGGGAAGCGCTTCTCCAGGTAGTCCACACTCTGCTCAAAGGAGATATTCTCGTCATGGTCTCCGATCTCCGCCTTGGTGGAGGGGGTGTAGATGGGCTCCGGAAGCTTGTCGGATTCCTTCAGTCCCTCGGGGAGACGGATGCCGCAGACGGTGCCGTCCTTCTGATAGCTGGCCCAGCCGCTGCCGGTGATATATCCCCGGACGATGCACTCCACGGGAAGCATGGTGAGCTTTTTGCACAGCATGCTGTTCCCGGTAAACTCGGGCTTTCTGAAGAACTCGGGCATGTCCGCCGGATCCACGGAGATCATATGGTTGGGGACGATATCCTTCGTCATATCAAACCAGAAGCGGGACATCTGAGTCAGCACGGTCCCCTTCTTCGTCACGGTATTGTGCAGGATCACATCGAAGCAGCTGATGCGGTCCGTGGCCACCATGATCAGCGTATCGCCGTTGTCGTAGATCTCACGTACTTTTCCTTCTTTGATGGGTTTCATCTTTTTCTCCTTTCAGGAAGCACCGTCGTTCATTCTACCTAGTTTGACGGGAAAAAACAAGCATTAAGAAAGATTCTGCTCCGCCTGATATCTGTCCGCCATATCCAGGATCTCCTGGGCGTAGGCGGGATAGGTTCTGGCCACATCCGTGATCTCTTCCTTTGCGGTCTCGGCCAGCTTCCGGTTGTACTCGATCTGCTCCCGCAGGGACTGCCGCCGCAGGATGAGACCGTGGCGGATCTCCACCATCTCCCTGGAGTCCAGAAGGGCCGGCACCTGGGAGGTCCAGCGCTCCGGATCGTGGACCCGGAAGGAGGCCAGGGCCTTCACCCGCTCCTTTTTGTAGAACTCCGTCTTGGCCTGGGCTTCGGTATACTGCCTGCGCTGCTCCTTTTCGCTCTGATAGATCTTCCAGACGTGCTCCAACTTCCCGCCGCTCTCGCAGTGGTATTTCATATAGAGGTATTCCAGGAGCTTCCGGTTGTTCACATAGCGGATCTTCACCCGGTTCTGGAGGGAGATGATGCCGCTTAAGGTGACCCCCACCTTCCTGCGCTCCCGTCTGGCGTCCCCGAAGCGGATGGCGGCCACGGTGATGGCCAGGGCATAGCCCAGGGTGGCCAGGAAGTATCCGATGAGGACATTCATGCCGAAGCCGAACTGCATCAAAAGAAGCAGGGCCATGAGGCACAAAAATGCGGTGGTAAAGATCAGCACCATGCCCCGGAAGTTGTTCATCCGGTCCGTCAGCTCGCCCCGTCTGAATTCATAGGCATTTCGCTCTCCCGCCAGGCGCCGCAGGTCCTTTTTGATCAGGACTGCCATATGCTCGGCGTCCCGGATCTTTTCGATCCCCGCCTCGATCTCGCTCTCCTGGCGCCGCATATGCTCGAACTCCGCATCGGAGAGTTTGGTCTTACGCTCTTTAAACCGTCCCATCTCCTCGTCGAAGCCGATGAGCTTTCGCGCCGCTTCCTGCACCATCTCCAGATCCTCCGCAGGCAGCGCTTCGATCTCCTCGATGTCCGTCAGGTAGGTGGTGACCAGGGCATACTCGCCCTTCAGCTCATCCATCTCCCGGGAGGCCTCCGCCATCTGGTCGAGGCAGCTTAAGATATAGCTGCTGCGCTCCTCCTGGTTCTTAAAGTCCACTTCCTCCCGGTCGTAGACGATCTCCTCCCAGTTTTCGTCCTCTTCGGGAGCGTTCTTCGGACGGCGGGAAAACAGATTTTTCCAAAAGTCCCGAAATCCCATCCTATGCCCCCGCGCTTTCCCGGTACCGTTCCTTCATCACGGTCAGCACCTGTTCGTTTCTGTCATAATAGGTCTGGTGCGTCTGGGAATCCCGCAGCCCCTTTCGCTCTTCCAGCGCCCGGTACTGCTCGCTTTCCTTCCACTCCTTCTTTAACCGCTGCAGCCGCTTTTCCAGGTCCATGGAGACCTCGTAGTAGCGCGGATGCTCGGCGCAGTAGGCCACGTATTCCTTGTCCCCCAGCTCCAGCCGCTTGGCGGCCAGAAGGCTCAGCAGCTCGTCCTCGTCCCGGGAGAGCTCATAGGAGCGCTCAAACTCCTCCGCCGCCCGGGCGTACTTCATCATCCCGGTGTAGGCCACCCCCAGGTTGTGATGGATGGCACACAGCACCTCCTCCCCGGGCAGGATGCCGGAGCCGGTGGTGCGCACTTCCTCCCATTTCCCGATGAGTCCCCGGTATCCCCGGACCGCCGCATCGTAATGACGCTTTTCCACCAGATAGTCGATCTGGCGCTTCAGGCGCTCGATCTTGGAAAGTCCCGCTCCCTTTTTCAGGATCCGGGAGATCTCCAGCTGGGTCTCCTCCTCATAGAGGCCCACGTACTCCTCGATGATCCCCACAAAGGAGGAAAGGGACCCCTGGCGCTGCACCAGCGGATAGAGCATATCCGCCAGATCCGGCAGATGGAGATCTCTCTGGATCCAGTCCACCAGGGATCTGCTCATGACGCTCTGGTCGATGAGCACCGCATTTTCGCGAAAGAGGTAACAGAGCTCCTCGATGCTGCGAACGGGGATCTCCAGACCGGCGATGACATATGGAGTTGCAGCGTACTGCCCCAGGGCAATACAGATCCGTGTACTCACAGCTCGATCTCCTCTTTCCAGGTCTGCATGGAGGACGGCGAAAACTCTCCCAGTCCCAGATCCTCGATCCGGATCACCAGGTGCCTTACATCTGTCAGGTACAAAGAGGCCCGCATCCGAGTCATCTCCCCGGAGTAGCCCTCGAGAAAGATCCGCGCCGTGCGGCTTCCGCCCCCCACCAGACTGCTGATGTGCAGATCGATCTCATTGCCGCCTTCCATGTAAAAGTCAAATTCCTCGGAGGCTTCAAACCAGTCCACCCCCGCATCCAGAAGCGCGAAATAGGTCTCCTCCCCGTGGCGCAGGATCTTCATTCCCACGTTGCAGGTGAGCTTTTCGTTGCCCAAAAACACATGCTCCTTCGCTGCCTCCGTCCCCTTCAGCCGGTCCTGCAGACCATAGCAGGCTCCCTTGGAAAAGAGGTTGGTGCCGCGAAAGACCCGTCCCTGCTTGCACAGAAACTTTAAAGACTCCTGCATCCAGTCCCCGGAGAGATCCTCCCCGATGAGAAAGATGCTGGAGAGCTGAAGCGGTCCGATGATCTCCCGGGTCTGATTCAGGAGCATCCGGTCCCGCTGCATCTGCTCATAGTCCTCGTCCGCCCGGTTGGACCGGGGCGCCTCGGGGAAGGGATAGGACTGCTCATCGATATAGACCACCACCGGCTTCGTGTGACGGTTGGTCTCCATGCGGAAGGTCTGCAGATTTCCGCCGGAAAGCCGCAGAAGCAGGCTCCCCCGAAGCCACAGGTCCTCCTCCTGATGGATCATGTAGGCGTAGTAGCTCTCGGCATAGCTCTGGTACCAGACTTTGCCGGAGCCCAGCTTGAGCCCCGCCACGGCCTCCCGCAGCGCTTCCAGGGTGTTGTGGTCCAGGACGGGCACCGTGATGAGAAGTCCCTCCATGGCGCTCTCTCCCCCCAGCTGGGTGAGAAGCCCCAGGCAGCGCTTTAAGAACAGCGTCAGCAGACTGGCAGGCTTGTAGGAGGTGCCGTCGATGGTGACAGGCTCCCCACTGACCGCTTTCTCCAGCAGGCCCTCCACCAGGATCCCGCCTTCCTCCCGGGCAAACTTCCGGGCAGCCTCACCGAAGAACCACTGACCGGCCCCGGGTCTTTTGCACAGACAGGTGGGGATCTTGAAGACCTCACGCCCCGCCACGGTGGAGACCGTCTCCATCTCGCCGCTCTCCGTGATATAGCTCATGCCGGAGACATCGTCCCCCAGGTCGAAGCCCAGAATGAATTTTTCAGATGCGCCGGAAAAGGCGCCCGACAGTTTCAGCATGGCAAATCCTTATTTCAGGCGGAAAAATGCTTTTCCGATAAACTCTCTGCGGCCGTACTCCTCCAGGAGCTTTTCCAGTGTCCCGTAGTCCTGCAGGGTGTTGCTGATGAGGCAGTCCTGGATCATGCCGAAGCGGCTCCGGTCTCCCTCACCCGTGATATCGCTCTTCTGAAGATCCCCGCTGGCCGTCAGCTCCTGCCCGTCCGGTCCCTCCTCGGTGATGTAGTACTGCATGCTCTCCCCGAAAAAGAGGATGAACTCCTTGAAGCAGACCCCGTATCCGATATCTGTCATGTATTCCGCGATGTATTCCTGGATCTCTCCGTTCTTGGAGGCCATCATGTAATGGATCCGGGCCGCATTGCCCTCCCGGGCTCTGTAGTCCACGATGGTCTTGTCCATCATCTCCTCCAAAACGTCCTCCAGACGCTGTCTCATCTCCCCCGGCGGGAAGGCCCCGGTCCGCAGATAGTCCAGGAAAAATCCGGGATGGATCCGCGCTTCCATCATCTCCCCCAGCAGGGCCAAAACAGTCTGTCTCGCCTCGTCGGTGAGCTGCTCCGGATTCTCCGAATAGTACTTGAGAAAGGCCAGATCCGCCACCCGGGGCAGGCGCTCTCCCTGTTCGTAAAGATATTCCAGCTCCGCAAAGATCCGCTCCCCCACCAGCTTTTCGTGGACGAAGTAATCATAGGCGGACTGCATGATAAAGGCCCGGACCACATCCGAGGAAGGATAAGCCGCCGCATAATCCTCGAAGATCTCCTGCTGCTCTCCCACAAAGGCGCCGGAAAAGAGCATCTGCACCAGCATCCGCTCCTCCAGGGGCTTTCTGTCCAGCCCGTAGGATCCGGAGACCCTCCAGATATCCCGCAGATCCCGGGAGAGGCCTTCAAAATGCCTGCCCAGCCAGGAGAGGATCACGCCGTCCCGTCTGCCCCGCCCCACCACATAGGCGCAGGCAAAGGTCAGGATCTCTTTCATCTCCGGGGAAAAGGCACCCTCCGCCCTGCGAAGCTCCTCCTCCGGCGCGCCGATGGGCGGCAGGAGTCTGTCCAGAAGGGTCTGCAGGTCCCTGGCCTCCGCAAAGTAGGGGCCGTACTCCCGCAAAAGCTCCACGGCCTTTTCATATTTGTCCAGACGGATGAGAAGGGGCAGGAGCCTGCGTCTCGCCTCCGCGTCCGCATCCGACAGATCCGCATGGGACAGAAGTCTCTGGGCCTCCCCGCCGTCTCCCTTTTCCGTGAGATATTCCAGGGTCTTTAAGATAAAGGAGATGCGCTTTTGGGGCGTGATCTCCGTGCTCTCGGAGAGCTGCTGGAAGCGCAGCACATTTTCCGAATCCGGCTCCGAATCCCCGTGCTCCTCTCCGCAAAGGTAGAGGTTTAACTTCGTCTGATCCCACACCATCCCCGCCACGGTGTGCAGGAATCTGCCGGTGAGCATCATCTTTTCCAGGGTATATTCCGCGGATTTTAAGTACCGGTTCCCCTTGGCATCCTCCAGGACGATGGTGTAGGAATTGCCGTAGATCACGGCCCACCCGCAGCCGTTTTCCAGGGGATACTCCGCAGGCTCCCGGTACCCTTCCTGATAGACCACGGCCTTTACGAACTTCGGATCCGAGGTCTCGATCCAGTTGGCAAACAGGAGCTCCGCCAGCGCCATGGAGGTCTCCCGGTCCAGATCCTTCGCCTCCAGGACATCGTAATAGACCGCGGCCAGATGCCGTCCGATCCGCCGTTTTTTGATCTGGGAATAGACGAACTTTTCGATGGCCTCCCGGTTTTTCGCGTAGATCTCCGCGTATTCCCGCTTATTGCGGATGAGGTAATGATACAGATAGGCCCGCTGCTCATCCGCCAGTCCCGAGGGCAGGGAGAAATAGAGCAGGACGCTCTTGGGCACCGGCTCGCTGCCCCGCAGATCCAGGGACATCATATAGTACTCGTAGAGATTGGTGATCCGGACTTCCTGCTCCACCGCCAGGCGGTACCAGGGCAGGCTGTCGGCATCGTGCTTTCCGGCCCGGATCAGGAGGATGCAGATCTCCTGCAAAAGTCTGGGATCCGGCACCTTTCCGTAGAGGATCTCCATGGACCTTAACAGGAGCGGCGCGCTCTCTTTGTTCTTGCCGCAGAGGATCAGGACCTGTTCCAGGATCTCCTCCCCCAGCAGATTTCTCTTGATCCCGTAGCGGATGGTGCGGCACACATATTCCGTGGGTCTTTGCAGTACCGCAGCATTCTCCCGGATGCAGAGCACCCCCTCCATGAAAAGAACGGGGCTGACACAGCCCTGCCTCGAATAATCCTCCAGCATGCCGAAGCGGTCCTGCAGATCCATCTCCTGTGCAAAGGTCTGCAGGTAGAGCCAGGCGATGCGCCAGTCCCCGCGGTTCTTGCGGTAGAGGCGCTCCACATTGTGCATGCTCTCCCTCCGCTCCGTCTCATCCTCCAGCACCAGGGTGGTGAGGTAGCTGTGGTAGCAAAGCGCCAGATCCAGATCGTACATGGGGGTGCGGGATGCGATCTCCCGGTCCAGAAGCTCCGCGCAGTGATCCAGGATCCACCCGGCCTCATTGCACCTGTCCTGGGCGATGCGAAGCTGGGCTTCGCAGAGTCTGGCAAAGAGATGGTCCTCGTCATAGGAAACCATCTGCGCCACCAGCTTCTCGGTCTGGTAGAGCCAGTTGGGCTCCGGCAGGATCCCCAGCCGGTAGTCCACATATTTGGAGGTGATCTCCCGCAGGATCCGCCTTCTGGAGCGCTCCACTCCCAGCTCCCGCTTGGGGGTACCGGCAGAGACCTCCACGGGGATCTCCAGACGGGTATAGCCGTTTTTCAGGATCACCTTGCCGAAATGCCTTCCGCCGCCGCAAAGGGACGTATCCAGAAAGATCATCAGGGTACAGACATTGCCCAGAAAATCATCGTCGGAGAGGGTCTGCTGCTCCGTAAAGAGAAAGTCCCCCTCGCACTCCACCTCCAGATAGGTATAGCCCCAGCCGTTTCGGATGAGCTCGATCTGCTTTTCCTGCACCGCGCTGGCGGCCCCTTCCGTGAGGATATGCCGGACGCTCTCGGTGCCGCTTAGGATCTCCAGGCGCTGCTTTTTCCCGGAGCAGATGAGGAATTCCTCCACATTCTGCTCATTTCCGGGGCAGGCGCTTAAGGCCCGGTAGGCCTCCCGCATCCCCTGGTCGGACCCGGTGAGGATCCGGGAAAAGTCCTCGGAATAAAAGAGGCGCACCGCCTCCTGCCAGTTGCTTTTTGCGAGATTGGTGAAATGAAACAGATCCCGGATCTCCCCGATGCTGGAGACCGGATAGTAGCGCTCCACGGTGACCACGAAGGGCAGATAATACTCCCCCATATTGCTGATGACGGAGAAGACGCCCTTCACCACATCCCCGGCCTCGCAGGCCTCCCCGTGAAAACGGTAGAACACCTCCGTGTCCGGTCCCAGGATCTCGCAGCTCAGGACCTCCATGCGCAGATCCGTGGAGACCACATACCCCTCCGCGGGCCGGTCCTGGGGCGCATAGATGTGAAAGCTCCCCTCAAAGCCGTCCCCCGCAAAGGTGGAGGCTTCCAGTTTGGCTTCCGAAAAGTCGAGAGCAGCTCCGTCCGATGTGTAATTTTCGTTTAGGATCCGGTCTACAATATCGGTCATGATCTGGTCTTTCCCCCGCATGGGTTATCAGAGCACATACACCGATATTATAGCATCGAGAAGGGGATGGGAACAAGTAGAAAGACGGAAAAGAGGGGTCTTCCTCTCCTTTCCGTCTTCGGATCTTCGAACCTGTTATTTTATTTGTCCGTCAGCATCATCAGGATCTCATTGCTGCGGATGATAAAGCGGCTCATGGCCTCGGGGGACAGGGGGGCCTGCTGGATCCGGGCCAGGTCGTAGAGCTGCTCGCAGATGGTCTGGGTATTCTCGCCGTCCTCATGGGACACCACATACTGGACCAGGGGATGTCCGGCATTCAGGATCAGGGTCTCGCCTTCGCTTCCGAAGTCGCCCATGGGCATACCGGAGGTGGCATACATCTTCATCATATCCTGCATCCGGCGGCTTTCCTCGGAGAGGGTGAGGATGGAAGCGACCTTCTTGTTCTTGAGCTTTTCCACCTTCACGGTGATCTTGTCCTTTTTCAGCGCCTTCTTCATGATGCCGGAGATCTTCTCCGCCTGCTCCTCCAGCTCCTTCTCCGCCTTCTTGGAGGTCTTTGCCTTCATGGCGTCCGTGACATCCGCATCGATGCGCAGGAACCGGATGCCCTCATTCTTGGACTCCAGCTGCTGGATAAAGGGCTGATCGATGTTGTGGGTCAGATACACGGCATCCATCTTTGCGGCCCGGAACATGGCGATGTACTGGCTCTGCTGCTGCTCATCCGTGATGTAGTAGATGGTCTTTTCCTTTTTCTCTTCCTGGGCCTCTTCGCCTTCCGCTTCCGGCTCGGAGATCACCTCCGCCTCCACGGTATTTCCCGCTTCGTCGGTGGCCTTCTCTTCCTGCGCCTCCTCGCCCTCGGCATCCAGAGGCTTCGTCTCCAGGCATTCCGGCAGGGTGAGGTACTTGCCGTCCAGGTTCTTGAAGAGGATGTAATCATTCATCTTCTCGCAGAACTTGTCATCCCGCAGGCAGCCGTACTTGATGAAGGGAGCGATGTCATCCCAGTACTTGTCGTACTCTTCCTTCTCGGTCTTGCACATGCCGGAGAGCTTGTCCGCCACCTTCTTGGTGATGTACTCGGAGATCCTGGTGACGAAGCCGTCGTTCTGCAGAGCACTTCTGGACACGTTCAGAGGCAGATCCGGGCAGTCGATGACGCCCTTTAAGAGCATCAGAAACTCCGGGATCACTTCCTTGATGTTGTCCGCGATAAAGACCTGGTTGTTGTAGAGCTTGATGGTCCCCTCGATGGACTCGTACTCCATGTTGATCTTCGGGAAGTACAGGATGCCCTTCAGGTTGAAGGGATAGTCCATGTTCAGGTGGATCCAGAACAGAGGCTCCTTGTAGTCCTGAAAGACCTTGCGGTAGAAGGCGATATAGTCCTCTTTGGTGCACTCATTGGGGGACTTGGTCCACAGGGGATGGGTATCGTTGATGAGCTCGGGGCGCTTGCGGATCTTCAGTCTCTCGGTGCCCTTTGTCTCGGTGGTGCCGTCCTCCTTTGTCTCCACCGTGGGATGGATTTCCTCCAGCACCACGTCATCCTCCCGCTTCTCGGAGAGCTCGATGGTCTCGGTGGCGTCGGTGTCCTTCTTCGTCACATAGATCTCGGTGGGCATGAAGGAGCAGTACTTTTTCAGCACCTCCTTTGCCCGGTACTCGTTGCAAAACTCCAGGCAGTCCTCGTTCACAAAGAGGGTGATGGTGGTGCCCACGGTGTCCCTAGTACCGTCCTCCATGGAAAACTCGGTGCCGCCGTCACACTCCCAGTGCACGGGAGAAGCGCCGGCCTTGTAGGACAGGCTGTCGATGTGAACCTCGTCCGCCACCATAAAGGCGGAATAAAAGCCCAGTCCGAAATGTCCGATGATCTGGTCGGAGCTGCTCTTGTCCTTGTACTTTTCGATGAAATCCGTAGCGCCGGAGAAGGCGATGCGGTTGATGTACTCTTCCACCTCCTCGGCGGTCATGCCCAGGCCGTTGTCGGAGATCTTGATGGTCTTTGCGTTGGGGTCTACTTCCACGTCCACCCGGGCCTGCCAGCCCTCGGGGAGGGAATACTCGCCCATCATGTCGAGTTTTTTCAGCTTGGTGATGGCATCGCAGCCGTTGGAGACCAGCTCCCGGTAGAAGATGTCATGATCGGAGTAGAGCCATTTTTTGATGATGGGGAAAATGTTGTCGCTGTCAATGGACAGGGTTCCCTGTTTTGCGCCCATGGTAATGCACCTCTTTTCTTATTTTTTCATCTACAGAAGAAACAAAGGAAAGGTCACCGCCGAAACGCTGGATCGCAAAGGGATTCCGAAGGCTCCATATGGCCTGAGTTCTTCTGTTTTTCAATCTAAAAGACAGTTTATGCCCCGGGGAATGAAAAGTCAAGGAAAAATTAGCACTCACGCGGCGTGAGTGCTAATAATTCTATAAACTCTATGATCAAAATCTAAAAAACGGAAGAAAAGCTTACAAACAGTGAAAAAAAGGTCCGTACAGGCCGGGCCGGGGGCCCTCCTCAGCCGTGCTCCGGGAGGACGTTTCCGTCATGGTTTAAGATGTGCTGGATGGAGTGTTCCACCATGTCGCTGACAGCGTTCTCGGTGTAGAAGGCCATGTGGGGCATGATGAGGACGTTGGGGAGGTCCTTCAGGATGGAGAGCTCCCGGTGGCCGATGTTTTGGTATTTGTAGTCGCCGTAGTAGATGCCGATCTCATTTTCGATGACGTCCAGGGCGGCGGCTCCCACTTTTCCGGTCTCTAAGGCATCCAGGAAGGCCGGGGTGTCGATGATACTCCCCCGGGCGGTGTTTACCAGGATGACGCCGTCCTTCATGGTCTGCAGGGTCTGGGCATTGACCATGTGGAAGCTGCTGCGGGTGGCAGGGGTGTGAAAGGTGATGACGTCGGAGCGGGCGAAAAGCTCCTCTAAGGGGACATAGGTGCCCAGGGACTGCGCCTCCGGGTTCGGCATGGGATCATAGCAGAGCATTTCGCAGCCAAAGCCCGAGAGGTTTCTCATGACATGGGTGCCGATGCGGCCGGTGCCCACCACTCCCACGGTGAGACCCCCGATCTGTCTGCCGATGTTCCCCTTCAGGGAGTAGTCCATGCCCTCTGCGCGCTTTAAGATGGATTTCACCCGGCGCAGAGCCATGAGGATCATCATCACGGTGTAATCCGCCACACTGCCGGTGGAATAGGTCACATTGCTGACGGCCATGCCGCAGCTTTTGGCAGCCTCTAAGTCGATGTGGTCATAGCCGATGGTGCGGGTGGAGATGTGCCGGACCCCCGCCTCGCTCCATTTGCGGATGATCTCGGCGCTGATGTCCGTGGTCAGGACCGAGACCCCTTCGCAGCCCGCCGCCAGGGCGGCATTTTCCGGGGTGGGGTCCTCCCGGACGGGCAGGATCTCCACACCGTAGGCTTTGCCAAACTCTTGGAAATAGCGGGCTTCATCGAAGTCCCGGTAGGTATATGCAGCAATCTTCATCTCGGTTTCCTCTTTTCTTTCCGTCTCCTCCCCCATCACAGTCATCCTTGTCCGGTGATCCGTCCCGTGTCAAAATCCGTCCGGGTCGCGGAATCCTTCGGGTCCAAAGATCTGCCCCTGGGAAAAGGGATCGGTATTATACATAGGCTTCGGTAAAGTCCTCTCCCAGTGCGGTCTCGTTTCCCGACAGGAGCAGGCAGGGTTCCTTGCTCATCACCGCATGGATAAAGTCCTGAGGATCCTCCATGCGCCGCCCGAATGCCATGCCGCCGAAGAGGAGCCTGGTGGAGTGGACATCCGATCCCGCGGTCACCGGGAAGTTGTGCGCCCGGGCGTAGACCCTGGCCTGATCGTCAAAGACGGGATTGTTATGGGACTTGCTTAAGGTACAGACATGGGTGGCGTTTACGGTCTCGGCTCCGTCCTCGTAATCCGGGAACAGGCGGATCGCAGGGATGTATCCCTCCTCCCGAAAAGGGTGGGCGTGGATCACCATGCCGCCGCCCTCATGGACCAGTCCGTACTGCTCCTCGATGGTGCAGTCCCGGATCTCGGGATGGGTCAGGAGCCATTCCTTGGAAAGCCCGTAGATGAGAAATTCCGTGGCGTGATACCCGCTCTCAAAGCCGAAGAAGACCTGGAGCCCAATCCGGTCCCCCTCCGCCTTTGCATGCTCATAGCCCAGGCAAAAGCGCTCCACCCACTCGGTCCAGGGAAGGCTCCGGTCCACGGCGGTATTGCCCCCCACGAAGTGGTCCGTGACGAAGATCCCGGTATATCCCGCTTCCTTGCAGGCCCGGGCCATCTCCGCTCCGGTACTCCTGGCGCAGGCGCTGGCTTCGCTGGTGTGCAGGTGGGTTTCATAGGCAAAGGGGAATCTCTCCGGAAGCCGTAATCTCGTGATCTCAGACATGTTCCATCTCCTCCAGAAACTGCGCTGCCGTCTTTTCGTATGCAAAATCCGCCAGTCTTGCGTGCTGCTTTTCCAGAAAGGCCTTCCTCTCCTCCGGGGACTGATGCAGGACCCGGGAAAGGGCCTCGCTCACCGTCTTCGGGTCGGAGGACGCCAGAAGCTCCCCCGCACCGGACAGGGTCTCTGCCACGGCGCCTTTGTCCAGCGCCAGAACGGGGACATCGAAATACATGGCCTCCAGGAGGGGTACGCAGAATCCCTCATGCCTGCTCAGGGACAGGAAGGCATCCGCGATCCGGTAGTAGGCCAGGATCTCCGGAAACCGGACATGTCCGGTAAACCGCACACCGTCCTCTACCCCCAGGGCTCTTGCATAGGCCCGAAGCTCCGCGTCATAGCTCTCCAGCCCGGCATTTCCTCCCACCAGGAACAGTCTGGCCTCGGGATCCGTGTCCCTTCTGTACTGTGCATAGGCCGCGATGAGATCCTGCTGCCTTTTGTTGGGGGCCACCCGGCCCACGAAGACGATGTTGTGTCCCTCGCCCCGGTGGTATTTTTCCATCACGGCTTTGTCCGGCTCCGCATCGTACTCCGTAAAATCCATCAGGATGGGCAGCCGGTGGATCTCGCAGGTATATCCCAGACTCCGCAGGTGCTCCGCGTTAAAGGAGGAAACCGCCAGCACCAGATCCGGCTGATCCGCCATTTCCCGGATCTCCCGGACCCCGTTTCGGCACTGGATCTCCGCTCTTCCCGAGTAGCCCGCGAAAAAAGAAGCCGGGGTGATGTTGTGGTAGACAAAGACCTTCCGGCACTTCATCCGGCGGATGGCCTCATGAAGCGGGGAGCCGATGGAGAGGTGATAAAGAAGGATGTCATCCCCGGAGGGCTCCGGAACCTCCCCGTATTTGTGGAGATAGGGATGGGTATCCCGCACCCTGCGGACCAGATCCATGGCGGAGGTCTCCACCTCATATCCGGCCTTTTTCAGAACCTGATGCATCTGTAATGCGTCATTGCTCACCGCATCCCCATAGGCCAGGGACGGAAGCAGCTGATACACTCTGCCTTTTCCCATAAAACACCTCCTGCAAAAGGGAAAAGAAGCGCTCCTTAGTGAAGCGCTTCTTTTTGTATGATCTGACTGTGTCTGGCGAATTCCACCCATTTGTCATAGGGCTCCGGCCGGTCGAACAGGTATCCCTGGCTCATCTCGCAGCCGATGGAGCGAAGGAACTCGTACTGCTCCTCCTCCTCGACACCCTCGGCGAGCGCTTCGATCCCGAGGCGTTTGGTCATGTCGATGATGGCGGAGATCACTTCCTTGGTCCTGGGATTCTGATGGAAGCTCCGGAGGAACTCCATATCGATCTTCAGCACATCAAAGTCGTAATCCTGCAGGATGTTCAGGGAAGAATAGCCGCTTCCGAAATCATCCATCCAGACATGGTACCCGTGATCGTGGAATCGCTGCATCTCTCCCAGCAGGAACTTCGCATCCTCGGACAGAGAGCTCTCCGTCACCTCCACATGCAGAAGATCCTTGGAGATCATAAACTCCTGCACTGCCTCGTCCACCATGCGCACCGTGTCCACGGAGGTGAAATCGCTCCGGGACAGGTTGAAGCTCACCGGCAGCTCGATGCCGTAATCGTCCATCATGCGTCTCTGGTTCTGGCAGATCTTGCGGATCATGAACCGGTCCAGCTTGTAGATGAGGTTGTTCTCCTCCAGCACCGGGATGAAGTCCGCCGGGGACAGGAAGCCGTATACCGGATCGTTCCATCTGGCCAGGGCCTCCGCGCCGCACAGGATGCGGCCGTTGTTTCGCATCAGGGGATGGTAATAAACCTCGATGTATTCGTTTTCCACCGCGGCATCGATGGAATTGATGATGTATTCCTTCCGGTCCAGCTCGGAGGCCATCTTGCCGTCAAAGTACCGCCAGCAGATGTCGAAGCGTCCCTTGATGCTGTCGCAGGCGATCTTCGCCTTGTCGCTGATGAGGCTCACATCCTTTTCATTGGGGTTCGGGCAGTAGATCCCGGCCTTTAACTCCAGGCGGATCTCCGTATCCAGCCCCCGGATCCGGTTGTGCACCGCTTCGATGCGTCCCGTGGTCCCCTCCTCAAAGCAGAACATCACGAACTGGTCCGCGGTGACGCGGCAGATGATGTACTCGGAAAAGGCTTCCTTGAGCATCAGCCCCACCTTGGCGATGAGCTCGTCACCCTTCGCAAAGCCGTACTTCTGGTTGTAGCTCTTGAAGTTTGCCATGTCGAAGTAGACAAAGCAGCACCCCTTATCCCCCAGCTTGTTCAGAGTCCAGACCTTCAGGGCACGGTCCCTAAACAGGTTCATGGTCATGAGGCCGGTGAGGGGATCCATGTCGTTTTCCGAATAGATCCGGCTCATGGGGGAGAGCTCATCCAGGGAGGCGGCCAGACGGTCGTACTCATCTCCCGCATAGCGGTTCCTGCCCAGACGGCAGGCCTGATAGTTCTGGTGCTCGGACATGCTGACCATGCGCTGCATCATAGCCAAGTTCAGAGGCTTCCCGTAGACATATCCCACATTGCAGGACAGGTCCGCCGTGGCGATGTCCGCAAATCCGATCTCCGACATCTGCTCCAGCCATTCCGCGCACTGATGCTCGAACTGCACCGGCTCCAGATCCCAGAGGAACATGATGAATCCGGAGGTCCCCACATGATAGATCTCCCGGTCCCAGTCCGTGTCCGTCAGGATCTTTGCGATCTTTTTCAGGATCTCGTCCCCGGCCGCTCTGCCGTAGCAGTCATTGTAAAACTTGAATTCCTCGATGCTTAAGGTGGCCACATAGAGCTGCTTTCCGATGTAATCGTCGTACTCCCGCTCCATGGCCCGGCGGTTCTTCAGCCCCGTCACGGCATTGTGCTCCACCAGACTGCGCAGCTCCAGGGTCTTTTTCGCCTCGATGAGCTTTTGCCGGTACAGCACGCCGCTGGCCACATCCAGGGCCAGCATCAGCAGCACCGAATTATAGATAAAGGGAAAATCCACGCCCCCGCCGAGATAGCACATCTGGAAAAAGATCACGAAGGAGATGGCCGTGTAGGGCACCACATAAAGGGGCGGCATCACGAACAGGCAGGTGGACAGCACCATGGTGATGAAAAACACGAACACGTTCACATTGGAAAGATGATCAATGGCGGATACCCAGATCCCGAAGACGGCGCTGGTCACGGTATAGACCACCACGGTCCAGGTGAGATGAAAATGGGTGTAGGATCTCCCACGGTCATAGGCTCTGGCCGTAAAATAGGTGAAGATGCTGGCCACAAAAAAGAGCAGGTACGCCCACACTCTGCTGTAGAACAAGTTCACCGTCTGATCCGGATTGAAAACGGTCTGGATCTCCACACCCTGCACGGATAAAAACAGGATCAGCGCGGAAAGTGCCACAACGCAGGTCAGTGCCGCGCAGACCAGACCCCGCTGCATGTTGGCCGCGTCAAAAAACACTTTGTACGCCCCGTTTCCGATCCCGATATATTCCTTTAATCGCTCTAAGAGCGGTCTTTCGTCCTTCTCTCTGCCCATACCCAGCTGAAAACCCCACAAAAATACGGCATTTTGACATAATCCTGTAAAACTATAACATAGTTCACGGAAAAAAAACAGGAATTTTTTGTTCCCTTTTCCACGGAATTCCCGGTTTTTTTGCGTGGCTTTTTGCGCCGGGATTTGGTAAAATGGGATGGAATATTTTCTGATCTACCAAGAGGAGGTAAGACCAATATGAAGTACGGACATTTCGATCTGGCAGCTAAGGAGTATGTCATCGACAGGCCGGACACGCCGGCCCCCTGGTGTAACTACCTGGGATCACCCGCCTACGGCGCCATCATCTCCGGCAACGCAGAGGGGTACAGTTTCGTAAAGAGCGGCGCCAACGGCCGCATCATGCGCTTCCGCTTTAATTCCAAAATGGCCCTTCCCGGCAGATTCATCTATCTGCGGGACAATGAGACCGGGGATTACTGGTCCGCCACCTGGCAGCCCGTGGGCAAGCCCCTGGATGCCTACAAGTCCACTGTCCGTCACGGCACCGGATATTCCGTCATGAGTGCGGAGTATGCGGGGATCTCCTCCGAGGTGACCTATTATGTGCCCAAGGATGCCACCTACGAAGTCTGGGCCGCAAAGGTGACCAACACCGGCGCCGCCCCCAGAAAGCTCTCCGCTTTCGGATTCGTGGAGTTTACCAACGAGAGCAACTACGAGCAGGATCAGGTGAACCTGCAGTACACCCTGTTCATCAGCCGCACCTCCTTTGAGGGCAATAAGGTCCTTCAGCACATCAACGAAAACTCCGGACGGGACGAGACCGGCTCCAACCACAGAGAGCGCTTCCTGGGTCTGGCCAGGCAGAAGGTCACCGGCGCCATGGGCAGCCTGGATGCCTTCATCGGCCCCTACCGCACCTATTCCAACCCCATCGCCGTGGAGAACGGAAAATGTACCGGTGAGATGAACTACAACTCCAACGCCTGCGGCGCGCTGCAGTCCGACCTGTCCCTGGCTCCCGGCGAGACCGCCGAGCTCATCTACCTCTTCGGCCAGAAGAACAACGCCGAGGCGAATGAGATCATCGCCAGATATGAAAAGGACGGCGTGGTGGATGCCGAGGTCCGGGAGTTAAAGGACTACTGGCACGGGAAGTTAAACCGCTTCGCGGTGCAGACCCCTTCGGAAGAATTCAACAACATGATCAATGTCTGGAACGCGTACCAGTGCTTCATCACCTTCACCTGGTCCCGTGCCGCCAGCCTCATCTACTGCGGACAGAGAAACGGCTACGGCTACCGCGACACCGTGCAGGACATCCAGGGCGTCATCCACACCGATCCGGAGATGGCACTGGGCCAGATCCGCTTCATGCTCTCCGCCCAGGTGGACAACGGCGCCGGACTTCCTCTGGTGAAGTATGATCACAACGCAGGCCACGAGAACACCCCGGACGATCCGGAATACGTAAAGGAGACCGGCCATCCCTCCTACCGCGCGGACGATGCCCTCTGGCTCTTCCCCACAGTGTACAAATATGTGGCGGAAAGCGGCAATGTGGCCTTCTATGATGAAAAGATCGTCTATGCCAACGGCGGGGAGGACACCGTCTACGGCCACTTAAAGAGAGCCATCGACTTCTCCATGACCCATATGGGCGCCCACGACATGCCCGCCGGACTCCATGCGGACTGGAATGACTGCCTGCGGATGGGTGCCAAGGGAGAGTCCACCTTCGTGGCCTTCCAGCTCTACTACGCTCTGGAGATGATGAAGGAGCTTGCCACCGACCGAAACGATACCGAGTACCGCGCTTACCTGGAAGAGGTGGAGGGCAAGCTGGCAGCTTCCCTTGCAAAGTGCTGGGACGAGGACCGCTTCATCCGCGGCATCCGGGACAACGGCGTCATCGTGGGCGCAAAGAAGGATCCGGAAGCGAACATGTGGCTGAACCCCCAGAGCTGGTCCGTGATCTCCGGCTTTGCCAGCAAGGACCAGGCACAGAAGGCCATGGACAGTGTCCACGACATCCTGAACACCCCTTACGGTGCAAAGCTTTTGGAGCCCCCTTATGTGGACCATTATTTCGACGGTGCCCTGATGCACATCTTCAATCCGGACACCAAGGAAAACGGCGGCATCTTCTCCCAGTCCCAGGGCTGGCTGATCCTGACGGAAGCCCTGATGGGACGCGGCGACAGAGCCTTTGAGTATTTCATGGAGAGCGCACCCGCTGCCATGAACGACCGGGCAGAGCAGCGCGTCATCGAGCCCTACGTCCACGGACAGTTTGTGGAGTCCACCAGATCTCCCTTCGCAGGCCGTGCCCATGTGCACTGGCTCACCGGAACGGCCTCCACGGTGATGGTGGGATGCGTTGAGGGAATCTGCGGCATGCGGCCCAATGCGAAGGGTCTGGTCATCGATCCCGCATTCCCCGCAGCATGGGATGAAATGAAGATCGAGA
>JAFYFY010000021.1 GCA_017543485.1 Lachnospiraceae bacterium
ATACTCCCGGTTCCCCTCCCGAAGCGTCAGTCCCATGTCGAAGCAGATGATCCCCTTTACGCCGGTTCGGATGCAGGCCTTTAAGATCTCGGTGATGTTTTCCTTCGTGTCATTGATAAAAGGCAGGATCGGCGTCATCCATACCACCGTGGGGATGCCCCGCTCTTTCATGATCTGCAGCACTTCGATCCGTCTTTTTGTGTTGCAGACATGGGGCTCTAACACCGCGCACAGATCATCATCGAAGGTGGTCAGAGTGATCTGTACCACACATTTGGCCGTGCGGTGGATCTCCTCCAGCAGGTCCAGATCCCGGAGAATGAGATCGGACTTTGTCTGGATCGCCAGTCCGAATTCATACTTTCGGATGATCTCCAGACATCTGCGGGTCAGCCCCAGTTCCTTTTCGCAGTGCATATACGGATCGGACATGGATCCGGTGCCGATCATACATTTTTTCCGCTTACTGCGCAGGGCATTTTCCAAAAGCTGCGGAGCGTTTTGTTTTACCTCGATGTCTTCAAAAGGATGGGTAAACTGATAGCAGGTGCTCCGGCTGTCGCAGTAGATACAGCCGTGTGAGCACCCGCGATAAATGTTCATTCCATTTTGACCGCCGGATCCTGTCAGGATCCCTTTTGCGTCCACAAAATGCATATAAGATCACTCACTTTTCGGTTCCCTGCCTTTTCGTCTGGAATGATCAAAGCGCCTTCTCCAGAGTCTCCGCCTGTGCGAAGGGTCCGGGCAGTGCGGTGAGTCCACGGCTTTCTCCGAAGAAATCCCGGTCAAAGGTAATGGCAGTCCCGTCCGGATTCTCAAAGCGCTGCTCCGGTTCAAAAGCACACCCCAATGCGTCACTGTTTAAGATGGCCGTCCGGAAGTCCTTCAGATAGGTGTACAGGTTGGTCTTGATGGTATAGGTGCCGTTCTTTTCCACCAGTTCCACCTTGATCTTATGCTTTTTGTCCGCAAAGAATTCCTTCTCGTGCTTGCAGATCGTGGCCCCGTTAAAGTAGGCATTCCCTGCCACCCACACCGGGAGGTGTCCGAAATGCGCCGTGGCCAGGCCGCCCATATCCGGGTACTCTCCTTTCTCAAAGGGCTTCTTCCACTCCTCATAGGTGGGGAAGATGTCAAAGGGCGCGGTCCCTGCCACCATATAGTCCGCATCCTGAGGCGTCTTCTTTTTGTCCTGCACCTCATATTGCTGGACAAAGATGTTGTTGTAGATGCGGTCGTCCCCGTGGAGGATCGTCATAAAGCCTGCCACCTCCGTGCGGTGCCGGATATGATACGGAGTGTATCTGGGCTCCCTCTGGCCGTTCACCACGGAATCCACGCCGGAATTGATGAGGCTGAAGCCCCCCAGGATCAGATTGTGTACGCAGGCGATGCCCTGGCTGGGAATGGTCACGGACACCTTGGACAGCAGGATGTTGTTGTCGATGAGGGTCGGTCCGTGTCCCACTTCGATGAAGACATCGGTGTTGAACATGGCTCCCGGCGCCTGTTTCAGGCCCTCCGGTCTGTGGTTGTCATGCATCAGGTTCTGAGAGATCCGGGCTCCCTGGGCCTCCCAGTCCAGCCAGACCCCCATGATGCAGTTGTGGATGTGATTCCTGCGGATCGTCACATCGATGCCCGCGTGGAGCTTGATCCCTGCGGTCTCGGCGCCTCCCAACTGCTGGGAATTGCAGATATGATGGATATGGCAGTCCTCGATGGTGGAAAAGACCGCTCCCATGCGTCCCACGATGCCGGTCTGCTCGCAGTGGTGCACATTGCAGCGGCGGATGATGTGATGTCCCACCCGCTCCTTTAACCAGCCGTGGTACTGGCCGCGGCAGACAGCGTCCCGCTCCATCTGGGTGGGGCTCTTTACGCGGCGGTTGGTGAAGTACATCTCATTCTCGGGATCCAGATACTTTCCCAGGGAGATGCCGCAGCATCTGCTGTTGCTGATCTCGCAGTCCTCGATAATCCATCCCTTGCTCCAGTGGGGTCCGATCATGCCGTCCTGATAAGCCGCAGGCGGTGCCCAGGTGGTGGCCGCTTTCTGGATGTCAAATCCGCTGACGGTGATATAGTCCACCCCGTTCCGGTCCGGCATGAAGCAGTTCCTGCGAACGGCGATCTCCACCTTCTCCCGGTTCGGATCCTTTTCCCCGAAATTCGCATACAGAACGGTCCACTCCCCGTCCTGCTCCGTGTACCATTTCAGCTTCGACTCCTCCCGGTTCCAGGCGTAAGGGTCTGGCTCCCCCTTCCGGCACTCCGCCAGGGTCGCGGTCTCATACATCATCACATCGTTCAAAAACACAGCCCCGGTATGGCGTACAGGCGGTGCGAAATACCAGTCTCCGTAGACCAGCGTGGTATAGGGATTGAAGGACCCGAAGACGCCGTTATGCACTCTGGCGGTCCAGACATTCCCGTTTCCTTTTCCCTTAGCCCTGGTCCATCCGGTGAGTTCCTCCGCTCCCGTGATCACAGCCCCCAGAGGCTCCGCAGAGCGGTAGGTGATCCGGGCATCCTGCGTTCCCGCATTCTTCGGGCAGACATACTCCCGGTAAACACCGGGCAGCACGAGGATCTCATCCCCTGCCACTGCCACATTCGCCGCATCCTGGATCCGCAGAAACGGCATTTCTTTACTCCCGTCCCCGTCTCTGGATGCAGCCGCGCTGACATAATACGTTCTTCCCATCCTGTGTACCCCCTTACTTGACATTATTTTTTCAGATTTTTATAATTACTTCGTTTACGGCGTGTGGCTCAGCTTGGTAGAGCGCCTGGTTTGGGACCAGGAAGTCGCAGGTTCGAATCCTGTCACGCCGATCTTAAAGCCCCTCCGCGAAAGACCCACTGGTCTGAGCGGCTAGGGGCTTTTTGATCGGCGTGACACAGGCACGCCGACGCGTCCCCGGGGCTCTTATATCGGCGTGACACAGGCACGCCGACGCGTCCCCGGGGCTCTTATATCGGCGTGACACAGGCACGCCGCCCCCTCACGCCACCTTTCGGTGCGCGATCACCTTCACCGACTCTCCCAGATGCTGATGATGCACATGTGTGGCATCAAATCCCACGGACGTAAATGCCATCTGCATGATAGGCCCCGTTGCAAAGGCGCAGATCAGCGTCCCGATCCCCACGGGGCCTCCCAGGATCCAGCCGATCAGGGTGGACAGACTCAGCAGTGCGATGCTCACCGCCCCGATGGGGATCTTCTTCAGCCGCTTTGCCAGTGCCACCAGCAGCGTGTCTCTGGGGCCGCACCCCAGCGCCGCACTCATATACGTGTACTGGGTATAGGCCATGATCACCAGCCCGATGAGCATCACCGGGATCCCGGTGAGCGCCGAGTCGCATTTCGGCACCACCTCCAGCCTGTTAAACAGATCCACGGATTTTCCCACCACGAAGGCGTCGATGAACATGGCGATCCCGATGGGCTCCTTTAACACGATATCGATCCCCAGGATTGCATAGGATACCAGCACCGATGCGGTTCCGTAGAGGATCCCCGTGGTCTTTGCCAGTCCCAGATTCAGAACATCCCAGGGACCTGCGCCGATGCCTGCCTGAATGGTGAGGTAGACGCCGAAGCCGTTGATAAAGAGACTGACGGCTGCCAGGAGCATACTTGCCGCGATGGCGCGGGTCGTCCTGTTGTCCTTGGATCTGATGAGATGCATATGATGAAACATGTCTGATATCCGGCCCGATCCTCTTTCGGGCCTTTCTTCCTTTCTACTCCAAAATGGTAATGATATCGCTGAGCTGATAGTCAAACAGCGGATAGGACGTATTTGCGTTTTCGATGTACCCGCCCCGCAGGTCGATGGTGTCGGAGGGGTTCTTCACGGAAGTCCCGGTATAGGCCCCTTTGAAGACGATGTCCGTGGCTCCGCGCCGGAACTGTTCAATGGCACGGTCCATGGCTTCCTGGGTCCCGGGAGCTGCCACCTGATGGTTTAAGTCCACCATCTCCACCCAGCCTTCCTCAAAGCCGGCGTAGACATCCGTTCCATGGATCTCTCCGGAGACCACGTCCTCGATCTCCTTGCCCTTAAACACTGCTTCCGCAGCGGAGAGCACATACGGTTCCCAGCAGATCCTGGAGGTTACCAGACTGCTGCCCGGCGCCACCTCCGACAGGCTCTGTCCCCAGCCGATGAAATAGACCGGGACACTGTCGGATGCCTCTTCGCAGGCGATGGCAGGTCCCACGGTATCCGTATGCTGGGAGAGGATCACACATCCTTCCTCGATGAGCCGTTTGGCAGCGCTTTCTTCCAGCGCATAGCTGCTCCAGGTTCCGGTGAAGGAGACTCGCATCACGGCATCCGGCACCACGGATCGCACCCCCAGAAGAAAGGCAGTGTACCCGGAGATCACCTCCGATGTGGGGAAGGCCGCCACAAAACCCACGATGGCCTGATCCTCCCGGATGACCCCGTCGGTGATCATCTGCCGGATCTTCATCCCCGCCGCAATGCCGCTCACATACCGGCCCTGGTAGGCCTCCCCCTTGAAGGTGTGGTAGTTATCCGGCACGGTCTCGCGACTCATATCCATGTAGGAGGTCTGACAGAACTGGGTATTCGGATACTCCGGTGCCAGTTTTCTCACCAGCTCGCTGTAGCCGTTGAAAAAGATGATGTCACAGCCCTGCCCCGCCAGATCCCGGAGGGGCTCTTCCATCTCATCATCCAGTACATTGCTTCTGGTCAGGATCTCCACCCGCTCTCCGTACTTCTTCTCCAGCGCGTCTTTTGCCAGAGAGAAATTGTAGGTGTAGGGGGTGCTCTCGTCGTTGTCGTAGATGAATCCGATCTTCAGGCTCTCCCTTTCGCCGGACAGCTGCAGAAGTCCCAGAACGGAGAGCGAGATCGCCAGGATCACCGCACAGGTAAGCGCTGTTACGATATAAACCCGTTTCATATCATCGCTCCTTCCTCTTCCTCGTCGGAATCCGCATCTTCTTTTTTCATCTCGGAGGCCTGGATTTGTTTGTCCTCCTCCGCACGGCGTCTCAGTTCCGCCTGGGCCTCCTCATCCGCTGCCTGATCGATCTCCGCACGTTTCTG
>JAFYFY010000187.1 GCA_017543485.1 Lachnospiraceae bacterium
GATGGGAATCTCAAAGAGGTGTCTCGGGATCTCGTCCTTTAACCGCTCGCACATGCGTCTGCCTCTCTCGTATGCGGAGTCCGCGTGCACGATAAAGGACAGGGCATCCACTTCCTCCCGGTTGATGAGGATGTCCAGCTTCACCAGGCTGGAGCGCTCGTAGCCCTTCAGGTCGTAGTCAAAGGAAGCATAGCCCTTGGAGCGGCTCTTTAACGCATCGAAGAAGTCGTAGATGATCTCGTTCAGGGGCAGCTCATACTTTAAGAGAGCGCGGTTTTGCTCGATGTACTCCATGCTGATATAGCGGCCGCGTCTCTCCTGGCACAGCTCCATGATGGAACCCACAAAGTCCTTGGTCACCATGATCTCCGCGGAGACGATGGGCTCCTCCATATAGTCAATCTCCGTGGGGTCCGGCAGGTTGGAGGGATTGGTGAGCTCGATCATGCTCCCGTCGGTCTTGTACACATGATAGACGACGCCAGGGGCTGTGGTCACCAGGTCCAGGTTGTATTCCCGCTCCAGGCGCTCCTGGATGATCTCCAGATGCAAAAGGCCCAGGAATCCGCAGCGGAATCCGAAGCCCAGGGCGATGGAGGTCTCCGGCTCGTAAAAGAGGGAGGCATCGTTTAACTGCAGCTTTTCCAGGGCATCCCGCAGGTCCGGATACTTGGCGCCGTCTGCGGGGTACAGGCCGCAGTAGACCACGGGCTGCACCTGTTTGTATCCCGGAAGGGGCTCTGCGCAGGGGCGGTCCGCATCGGTGATGGTATCTCCCACGGCGGTGTCCCGCACATTCTTGATGGAGGCCGTGACATAGCCTACCATGCCGGCGGATAGCTCGTCACAGGGGATGAACTGACCGGCGCCGAAAGTTCCCACCTCCACCACCTCGTTCACAGCCCCGGTGGCCATCATCTGCAGGCGCATTCCCTTGCGGATCCTTCCGTCCCGGATCCGGCAAAAGACGATGACACCCCGATAGGAATCATAGAGAGAGTCAAAGATCAGCCCTTTTAAGGGGGCATCCGGATCCCCTTCCGGTGCGGGGATCTTGGCCACGATCTGCTCTAATACCTCATCGATGCCGATGCCGTTTTTGGCGGAGATCAGGGGCGCGTCCTGGGCTTCGATGCCGATGACATCCTCGATCTCTTCAATGACACGCTGGGGCTCCGCACTGGGCAGATCGATCTTGTTGATCACGGGGAACACTTCCAGATCATGATCCAGCGCCAGATAGACATTGGCCAGGGTCTGGGCCTCGATCCCCTGGGCCGCGTCCACCACCAGAATGGCACCGTCGCAGGCCGCCAGGCTTCTGGACACCTCGTAGTTAAAGTCCACATGTCCCGGGGTGTCGATGAGGTTAAAGAGGTACTCCTCTCCGTTCTTTGCCTTATAGACCGTACGCACGGCCTGGGCCTTGATGGTGATCCCGCGCTCCCGCTCTAAATCCATATTGTCCAGGACCTGCTCCTGCATCTCACGGCTGGTGAGAAGTCCCGTCTGTTCGATGATGCGGTCTGCCAGGGTAGATTTTCCGTGGTCGATATGTGCCACGATACAGAAATTCCGGATATGACTCTGATCCATCTTTGATCTCCGATAATGAAAAACGCATTCGCCACATGAATCTCATGCAGGCGAATGCGCTGTTTGTGACTATTCGTGCAAAAGCTTACGCCATCTTGTTGACAGCGGTCTCGATGCGGGACATCTTGCGAGCCGCGTTGTTCTTGTGGTAAACGCCCTTGGTGCAAGCCATCTCGATCACTTTCTTTGCATCGCTGAGTGCTGCCTTAGCGGCATCCTTCTCTCCTGCCTCAACTGCAGACAGGACCTTCTTCATAGCGGTCTTGACGGAAGAACGGATTGCCTTGTTCTTCTCCTGATTGCGTCTGCTGACGAGGATTCTCTTCTTTGCGGACTTAATGTTAGCCAAAGTTTACACCTCCAAATTACGTAATCTGACTTCTTTTCCTGTTCGTTTCGAAATCCGCTTTGGAATGACGGTTCCTTGCGTCTTTCAAGTGTAACATTGGCCAGACACGAGAGCTAATGCACACATACTCTGGTAATATATACAATTACCCCGCAATTGTCAAGAGGTTTTCCCAAAATCGAAGGGGAAATCAGAGCAGGGCTCCCTTTACTTGGCCTCCTCCGCTCTCTTTATCTCTCTTCTGGTCTCCGTTGTGTGGACGAAGGCATCCCTGGAGGCATTCACCTTCGCGCTGCCGGCCACCAGATAGGTCTGTGCGGTCTCGGTGTTCACGCCCGCGGACGGCTTCATGTTCACGCCTGCATAGATCAGGGCGATCACGGCGGGGATCACGATGGCAGCCCAGATGGGCAGGTTCTGGATCACAAAGAAATGCAGCAGCAGGAAGATGGCCAGGGCAACGGCGAAAACGATGCCGGCGCTGGCCCAGACGCGCTCCTTGGCCAGAGGGGCCTTTCCCACGATCTTGCCGGTCTGTCCGTTGATGTAGAAGGGATAGGACTCGTCATGATACTTGTAGTCGTATCTCCACACAGGGAACATGCTGTAGGAGGAGTCCGTCTTCTTCTGAGTGACCCGCAGCTCCTTCTCGCTGAGCTCGTCATAGGTCCCGTGCGATCCGGTCTTGGCCTTGTCTCTCACCAGGGTCTTTGCATAGCCCTCCATCTTGCTGTCACTGCGGGGCTTTAACTCCTGCGCACTATGGTTGTAATACTCTGCGGAGAAACCGGAGAGATACTTGGTGTCAAAGTCCTGGGCATCCGCATAATCAAAGGGAGCCAGCAGGTCCATGGTGTCATCCGGCATGGCGTCAGAGGCATCCACGGGGATCCTGCTGAAGGAAGCATCCATGTCACGCTCCACATCATAATGCTTCGTGGTGGTGATCTCCACATCCCCCTCGGTTCTCGTGTCGATCTGGCGGCCCTCGCCGCGGTAGACCATGTTGGTATCGTAATCATAGAGCCAGAACGGCACATACCACCCCTCGATCTTGTCCAGGGAGGTGGCAGTCAGCAGGTCCTTGGGCGCAAACTTCTGCTTGGAGAATTTCTCCTTCATCAGCTCCTGGGCCCGGTCCTTGCCGATGCGGAACGGGGCGATCATCTTCGGCTCATACTTGCCTGTGACATATTCATCAAAGATCAGGCTATTGCCGCAGAACGGGCAGCGGTCCGCAGCCGTATACTGCGCGAAGGGCAGTTCCCCCATGCACACGGGGCAGAGCTTCGGATTCTCCGACTTTGCGGGATCGATCTCCGCCGTATCCTCGCCGCCGCAGGCAGGACAGACCAGTTTCTTTTTCTCCGGATCATAGACCGGATTTGCACCGCACCCCTGACATTTGTAGATCATCTCTTATCTCCCTTCTCCTCAGTCTTATTCTGTTTGCCGTTCCTGCGGGGATCGCGTCCCCCACAGGGCAGCCCACCTGATGCCTATTATATCAGACTTTTGCAGATCCGCATCATTCTTTTTCGGGAGATGGGAAGAAAAAAGGGAGTTTGTATTTCACTCGTCACTGCAGCTCCGAGGCGGTCCGGTTCATCCGTGCATAGCTCCCGCCCAGGGCCACCAGTTCCTCGTGAGTGCCCCGCTCTGTGATCCGGCCGTTCTCGATGACCAGGATCAGATCCGCATTCCGAATGGTGGAGAGGCGGTGCGCGATGGCCACAATGGTGCGGGATCCCGCGATGCCGCCGATGGCTTCCTGGATCTGATGCTCCGTCTCCACATCCACGGAGGCCGTGGCTTCATCCAGGATGATGATGGGAGATTTGCGCAAAATGGCACGGGCAATGGCCACCCGCTGCTTCTGTCCGCCGGAGAGGCGAAGGCCTCTTTCTCCCACCAGGGTATCGTACCCTTCCGGCATGTTCAGGATGTCCGTGTGGATATTGGCTGCCTTTGCCGCCTCCATGATCTGGGTGCGGTCCGCCTCCGGCACGGCATATCCGATGTTTTCCGCGATGGTGCCGTTAAACAGGAAGGTATCCTGCAACACCGGTGAGATGTTCTGCCGGAGGCTCTCGATGGTCACCTCACTGATGTCGTGCCCGTCGATGAGGATCCGTCCCTGGGTCGGCTCATAGAACCTGGAGATCAGCTGGGTCAGGGTCGTTTTTCCCACACCGGTGGGTCCCACCAATGCCAGCATTTTGCCGGGTTCACAGGTAAAGGATACATCCTCCAGCACGGTGCCGCCCGTCTCATAGGAAAAGCTCACATGCTGAAATTCAATGGATCCCTGCACATCCGTCAGGGGCTTTGCGTCCTCTTTGTCTTTGATCTCGCAGGGCGCATCCAGCACCGCCATCACACGCTCCGCTCCCGCCATGGACTGCTGCATGTTTTCCAGGAGATTTGCCAGCCCCGATACCGGTGCGTAGAACAGCCCCAGGTACAGGAGAAAGGCCACGATATCCTCCACCTGCAGATTTTCCTTCCAGGCCAGATACCCGCCAAAGGACACCACCAGGATGGTCCCCAGGGAAGAGATGAATTCCACGGAGGGGTGAAAGATGGCGCTGAGCTTTAATGCCGTGAGCATGGCGTGAATGTGCTCGAAATTGCTGACATTCACCTGCTCCGTCTCGTATTCCTCCCGGCCGAAGGACTGGATCTCGTGGATGCCGGAGAGGTTGTCCTGCAGCTTTCCGGAGAGCTCTCCCATCTTCTTCTGAGAGATCCGGAAGAAGGGCCGCACCTTTTTGGAAAAGATGATGCCGGAGAGAAAGATCAGCGGGATGGGCGCGCAGGTGATGAGAGCCAGCTTCCAATTGATGAAAAGAAGCACTGCCAGCGCCCCCAGGAAGGTGACGATGTTGGTGATGGTATCCGGGATCATGTGGGCATAGAGAAGCTCGAAATCCCGGGTATCGTTCACGATGCGGCTCATGAGGTCCCCGGTCTGCTTGTCGTGAAAGTACCCGATATGCATCCGCTCCAGCTTGTCATAGGTCCGGGTGCGCAGGTCTCCCACCAGATGCCAGGCCGCCTTATGTGCCAGGTAATTGCTCAGGAACCTGAACAGGATCCGCAGCAGATACAGTCCCACCAGGATCAGGGTCAGGACTTTGATCCGGTCCATCCCCTCTGCGGTGACGCCGTCACTGACGATCCCCGTCATGGCGGACAGGACCCTGGGCGCCGCCAGATTCACCGCGGTCAGGAGCAGCGTGGACATAATGGCGATCACATATAGCTTTCTGTACCGGATGGCCTCCCGGCTCAGTCTCCATAGTAACTTCATCTTCCGTCACTTTCTTTTTTTTTTCGATTCTGCCTACGGGTCAGTAGGGACTCTCGAACTCCGCCTCAGCTTTGCGCACGGCCTCCTCCAGGGTCATCCCCGTGAAGTTCTGTGCTCCCAGGTATCGTCCTGACTTTTTGTCATCAATGAACGCCCCCACCACGATGCCGGGGATGGCGCTCTCCGGTGCATTGGGAGCCTGGCTTCCCCCCAGGTCCGTGCGGCACCACCCGGGATCCGTGAGGTTGATGCACACATCCGTCCCCTGCACGGTCTTCCCCAGATCGATGGTGATCTTGTCCAGGGCCGCCTTGCTGGCGGAATACCCCGCCTGCTCCGGCTCTAACCGGATGCCGCTGGTGGTGTTTAAAATCCGTCCGAAGCCCCGTTCGATCATCTTCGGCATGAAATGATAGCAGATCATGGCCGGGGCGATGGTGTTTACCCGAAAGCTCACCAGATAATCCTCCACGGGAGTCTTGAAATACTCCGTCCGATACGCGATCTGCAGTCCCGCGTTGTTCAGCACGATGTCCACCGGCACCTGCAGTGCGTCGATCTCCTGCAGCATCTTCGCCACAGCGTCCAGATCATCCAGATCCGCAGCCACCGCGTAGGCCTCCACACCCAGCGCTTTGACTTCTGCCATTACCTTTTCCGTATGGGACAGATCCCGGCTGTGCAGGATCAGATTGCACCCCTGCTGCGCCATGAACTTCGCGGAGAGATACCCGATGCCCCTGGCCGCGCCGGTGATCAGTGCCCACTTTCCTTTTACATTTACCATGATGACTCCTCCATATACCGTTTCATTTCCGGGCATTCTAAGTCCTAACAGGACGGTCCTGATAGGACGGTCCTGATAGGACGGTTCTGCCCCCAATACTATGATACCTGATGGGGGAAAAGATGCTACCCGATATTTGTCGGATTTTCCAAGGGCTCTGACGGGATTTTGTCCTGTCTACGCGAATTCCACCACCTGCGTGGCGATCCGCTCCCGAAACCGCACATCATGCTCCACCAGCAGCATTGTAGGCTCATACTGCAGGATCAGGTTTTCGATCTGCATCCGGGAAAAGACATCGATAAAGTTTAACGGCTCGTCCCAGATGTACAGATGTGCCGGCGTGATGAGACTGGACGCCACCAGCACCTTTTTCTTCTGCCCCTCGGAGAAATCCGCCATATCCTTGATAAACTGCTCCCGTCCGAAATCAAGCTGCCGCAGCACCGCCAGAAGCAGACTCTCCTCCAGTCCCCGCTCCCTGCAAAATTCCCGGAGCGTCCCCTTCAGAAACGACGTATCCTGACTGACATAGGAGACCACCAGTCCCGATGCCACCTCCAAGGTTCCTGTGATCTCTGGGAATAGGGGACGGTTCCTTTTTCCCAATGTCTCTTCTGGAAAAAAGGAACCGTCCCCTATTCCCAGA
>JAFYFY010000188.1 GCA_017543485.1 Lachnospiraceae bacterium
AAACAAACTCTTCAACCAAATTGTTGTCACGATACAATGCAAAGTTGGTGTTGCTGGAATAAATATATACGTTGATACTATATGGGAAGTCTGTATACATATAGGAATGCTCCTCCAGATCCGCCGCAGTGGTGACGCGCACGTTTTTTTCCTTTGCATTCTCCGCGGCATCCACCCGGATCTCCAGGGGATGATAAACGGGGACCAGATCCCGATCCCCCCGATGTCCGATGGCATGCAGGATATACGCCTTCTCGTAGGAGGCCTTTTGCTCTGGCGTCAGATTCCTGTCCTTCATCACCTCGCTGACATAGGAGGATACCGACATGCCGCCGCAGACGAAATTCCCTGAGATATCCGCCTTGTTTGCCTTTTGAAGCAGCCCGTTTTCCCGCGCGCGAAGGTCGGAAAAGAGCTTGTCAAACCGATCCGATGCCTTTTTCAGCTCTTCCTCCGACAGGCTCTTCAGTTCAAAGGGCTTTTTGATCAGAAAAGCCTCCAGTTCGACCGGCTTCACGCTGTCCATGGCCGTTTTCGCATATCCCTGGATCACCTGTCTCCTGGCGATATCGCCGATCCAGTTTCTTTCCAGCTCGTCCTTGGTGAAGGCTTCCTCTACCACCTTTTCCAGAGGGATGTCCTTGGAGCCGTCTCCCAGCTGCAGGGGCATCTGATCCCGGCGGCCGAGCTTCCCGTCCAGAACAGCCTGTGTCTGCGCATTTGCCATGATGCCCTGGAAGGCCTTGTCTTCACCGGCAGCATGGGACAGCGGCTTGCCGCCGAAAACAGGCGCCGCCACGTGCTTTGCGATCATCGTCTGATATTGCTGTGCGATCTCATCGCCCTCTGTGAGCAGAGGTGCGCCCATACTCTGGGCGGCCGCCAGCATATTCATGTCGCGGCTGTAGGCCACCGAACCGCCCCAGCCCTTGATCACCTGCTGGAGCTGCGAGCCTGAGGTTCTGCTCGCCATCAGCTTGGGAAGATTCTTTCCCAGATACACCGCCAGCATAAACTCGGACTGTCCCAGCTTCTTCATGGCTTCCGGGTCCGCATAGTCCTTCTGCTCCGGGAAGGTGATCTGGGTCTCCTTGAGCTTGCCAAAGGCCTTTGCAAACAGCTCACCGTACCAGGCCTGGTTCTCCTGCATCTGGGTGTATGTGGCCTGCGACCTGTTGTAATAATGAGAGGAGACCGGATGCTTCCACAGGTCCTCCAGAAATTCTTTTCCCAGTGCCTTTTTCTCTTCCGGTCTCAACGCAAAGAGCTCCGAGAGTTCCTGAAGCGTCATCTCCTTCCTGCCGAGACACCAGATCAGGAAGGCGGTAGTCATCTGCGGCCGGCGTTCAGGCAGCGGATTCTGTGACTGAATAAAGCCGGCCACCCTCATGGTATCGATGCTGTAGTCCGAGTTTGCATCAATAAACTCATCGATCTGAAACCGGTCCATATAGGTCGAAAAGGAAGCGCTTTCCAGCACCTGCTGTTTTCTGACCCTCTCCGCCTCGAGCTGCTCGTCCAGCTCCCTGAGGGGCTCGATGCTTCCCATCACCAGCTTGTTGGCTTCGATCACGCCATCCTTTGCGAAATCCTTGAGCGCATGCAAATAGAAGCTGGCGATGGCATCTGCCATGTCCTTCGGACGGGTGATCTTCTGATTCTGGAACTGCTCGATGGCTTCGGTGTCCCCGTTGATCACCACATAAATGGAGTAGATCAGCTTTGTCGTCTTTGGGTCAGCCCCCCAGCCGTTCTGGATCAGTTTATCCCGAAATTCCCGGAAGCTGTTTCCCTTCGTTTCGTTTTTCAGGTCAACATGAACACTTGCGGGAACGTATTCCCCAGACCAATAATCCGGCATCTTCAGATCTCCTTTCCCTCTTTTGATTTATGCTCTCACGCCGTGCCTTTGGCGCTGCGTGTGCAGCTCCTACAGATACTACACACCACTTTATCACAAATGGTTGCAGTTTGCCCCTGTTTTTGTTTTCCGGGGCGCTTTCAGATCACCATGGGCAGATACTTCCCGCGCTCTTTCTCCAGCACGGAGCGGATCCAATCCTGATCGATGAGGCGATCCGCCATCTCCGCCATGGCGGACCCTTCCGCGTAGGCATCAAACTCCGCCTGCTTCTCCGACAGGCGCCTCACCATGGCTTCATCCACGGTATCCTCACAGAGCAGCCTGTATACAAGCACATTCCGCACCTGTCCCATCCGGTAGACCCTGGAAAGCGCCTGGGCTTCGAGGGAGGGCTTTACCTGCGGCTCACAGAAAATGACGATGCTGGCGGACTGGATATTGAGCCCCGTGCCGCCGGCCTGGATCTGACACACCAGGACGCTCCCCTCCCCGGCCTGCGCAAAACGGTCGATGAGCTGCTGCCTTTTTTCGGGAGGAACATCCCCGGTGATCACGCCGGCGCAGGCTGTGCCCAGAAGCTCCGCCGCCTTTGCCACCGTCTCCCGGAAATAGGAATAGACCAGGACCCGGCGACCTTCCTTTTCCGCCTGATGGCAGATCTGCAAAAGCCGCACCGCCTTTGCGGAGCGGGTCATATCCTCCTGCAGGAAGGATACCCGCCGAAGCTGAGGAAAGCTCCCCTCCTCCAGCGCCGCGATGTAGGCATCCCGGTCCTGGGCTGTCATGACGCACCACTGGGCCTCCTCCTCGATGGGCGGAAGCTCCTGGAGCACCTGCTCCCTCGTCCGTCTCAGGTACACGGGAGCCAGCACCTCCCGAAACTCCGGAACACGGCTCAGGCTGGCCCTTTTTTCGATCTGCTCCGCCAGGTCCGGCCGGATGCGCCGGATCAGCGCGCACATCTCCCCCACATGGTTTTCCAGAGGGGTCCCCGTCATCATACAGATCCGCTCCGCCTCGTCCAGGATCCGTGTGACATTGCGTGTGCGCTGTGCCTCCGGATTTTTGACATAGTGGGCCTCGTCGATGACCAGCATGGACAGCTTCATCCGGTTGTCGATCTGTCCGGCCACCGTCTCCATGGATTCATAGTTGGTCACGGCGATGCCCCCCGCAGCCTCCCATTTCGCCAGATCCTCCTCCATGGTACTCCCATGGATCAGAAAGACCGGCATGTCACTGAAGGAGCGCACCTCCCGGCACCAGTTCACCAGCACACTGGCCGGGCACACCACCAGGAAAAAGGACCAGGGCTCCCGGGCATACAGATGTGCCATGGCGGCGATGGCCT
>JAFYFY010000189.1 GCA_017543485.1 Lachnospiraceae bacterium
CAACGGGTGCCTGCTACGCACTGCGCGGACGGATCGAGCCCATCTCCAAATTCGTCTATGTCATCACCCCGGAATCTGTCTATATCTCCGGAGATACCCAGGAGGATTCTGATGTCATCGGACAGGGATTCGGTGAGTGATCCGATTCGTGATCTTATTTGAGAAAGTGTAAAGAGAGCGGTTTGGATCCCCCATGGTTTGGGAGATCGGAGCCGCTTTTGTTTTGTGCGGGAGAGTCTGGCATGGAAATGAAACGACTGGAGATCAAATATCAGGGAAAGCCCTGTTATGAAATCCTGTTTACGGATACTTTTGAAGCGCTTCCGGAGGAGCTTTCCGCCCTTGGATTCGAAGGGCGGAAGATCTGCATCGTCACGGACCACATCGTCTGTCCTTTGTATCTGGAGGAAGTGACACAGGTCCTGAAAAAGCGGTTTGAGACCGTGGTGAGCTATGTGCTTCCCGCAGGGGAGGAGCATAAAAACCTGGATGAGATCCGGCAGCTGTATGCCTATCTCATCGGGGAGAAATTTGACCGAAAGGACCTGCTCATCGCTTTGGGAGGCGGTGTTGTGGGGGATATGACGGGCTTTGCCGCCGCCACCTATCTGCGGGGCATCGATTTTGTCCAGGTGCCCACCACGTTGCTGGCCCAGGCAGACAGCTCCATCGGCGGAAAGACCGGCGTGGATCTGGACGGATACAAGAATATGGTGGGAGCATTCTGGATGCCCCGCCTGGTGTATACCAATCTGAGTACCTTAAAGACCCTGGATGCCAGACAGTTTTCCGCGGGCTTTGCGGAGGTGATGAAGCACGGCCTTTTGAAGGATGTGCATTTCTACACCTGGCTGGTGGATCACAGCTATGAGATCACGGACCGGGACCTTGAGACCCTGGGAGAGATGCTGTGGCAAAGCTGCAACATCAAACGGATGATCGTGGAAAAGGACCCGAAGGAGACGGGAGACAGAGCGCTCCTGAATCTGGGACACACCCTGGGACATGCCATCGAGAAAACCAGCGGATTTACCCTGCTGCACGGGGAGTGCGTCGCATTAGGGTGCGTGGCAGCTGCCTATATTTCCTGGAAAAAGGATATGATCGGGATGGAGGATTACTACGAGATCCGGGACATGTTCGTGCCTTTCGGACTCCCCATCTCCATGGAGCCTGTGGACTGTAAGGCCGTGGCTGCCCTTACCCTGTCGGACAAAAAGACCCAGGGCGGAAAGGTCCGGTTCGTCCTCCTGCAAAAGATCGGAAAAGCCGTGATCAGCGAGGAGGTCACCCGGGAGGAAATGGAAAACGCCCTGCAGGAACTGATCTTTGACGAAAAGGAGTGAGCACCATGGAGGAAACCGTCAGAAAAAAGAAAAACAAGCCCTTGAAGCGGGGGATCATGTATACCGTGGACATCCTGCTGGCGGCCCTGGTCATCGCAGGGGACCAGCTGGCGAAGCATTACGCACAGACCTTTCTTCGGGGAACCGGGGGGAAGCCTTTTATTCCCCATATCGTGGAACTTTATTATGTGGAGAACAGCGGATCGGCCTTCGGGATCCTGGAGGGACAGAAGATCCTGATCTTATTTGTCAGCGCCGTGGTGATGGCCTATCTTTGCTTTTTGCTGATCAAGCTCCCCACAAAGCCGCAGTTTGTCTGGATGCATATCGCCCTGACCCTGATCCTGGCGGGAGGCATCGGCAACTGTATCGACCGGATCCGGCTGGATTATGTGGTGGATTTTTTCAACCTCCTGTTTATGAACTTCCCGGTTTTTAATGTGGCGGACATCTGCGTGGTATGCGGCGTGATCCTGCTGTTTATTCTGCTGATCTTTGTCTTTCAGGAGCAGGATCTGGAGTTTCTGCGGTTTAAGAGAAACCGCTACCGGGAGATCGATGAATGAGGGAATATCTCTTTACCGTGCCCGAGGAGCTTGAGGACGAGCGGGTGGACAAAGCGCTGACCCTTCTTTTGGAGGGCGGGTGCTCCAGAAGCTATATCGCCCGTATGATCAAGGACGGGCTGGTGTATGTGGACGGCGCCCCAGTCAAGGGAAGCTTTCGGGTGAAGGAGGATGCGCAGATCCGGTTTGAGATGCCGGATCAGGAGGCGCCGGATATCCCCGCGGAAAACATTCCGCTGGATATCCTGTACGAGGATGAGGACATCATCGTGGTGAACAAGCCCAAGGGGATGGTGGTGCATCCCGGAGCGGGTCATTACACCGGGACACTGGTAAATGCCCTGCTCTATCACTGCGGAGACTCCTTAAGCGGCATCAACGGGGTGCTGCGCCCCGGCATCGTCCACCGCATTGACCGGGATACCACGGGAAGTCTGGTGGTGTGCAAAAATGATGCGGCCCACCGGTATCTGGCACAGCAGTTAAAGGATCACGCGGCGCAGCGGATCTATTATGCCATCTGCCAGGGAGCCCTGCCGGACAGCGAAGGGATGGTGAGTACCCGCATCGGCAGAAGCCCTCAGGACCGGAAGAAGATGGCGGCGGGAGTTCCTTACGGAAAAGCGGCGGTGACCCATTACCGCTCTCTGGAGCCCCTGCGGGGGCATACCTATGTGGAATGCAGACTGGAGACCGGGCGGACGCATCAGATCAGAGTCCATCTCTCCTCCATCGGACATCCCCTTCTGGGGGATACGGTGTATGGCGGCGCAGGCAGCGTGCAGATCCGAACGGGACCGAATGCAAGCAGGACGGTGTCGCTGGAGGGGCAGTGCCTGCATGCCATGACTCTGGGCTTTGTCCATCCTTCCAAGGGCTGGATGCGGTTTGACGCTCCCCTGCCGGAATATTTCCGGGAGCTCCTGGAGGGGCTCCGGATCCAATGAGATTGTGTGAAAATAAAGGGAAATATTGCGAATTGTCCGCAAATTTTGTATAATAGAAGCGGATAAACGGATAGGCAGATCCTCCGGGGTCTGTAAAAAACCGGGGATGGAGGATATGTTATGAAGACGATCATTACCATCGGAAGGCAGTTCGGTTCGGGAGGACGCGATGTGGGCCTGAAACTGGCCGAGAGCTATGGCATCCCCTTCTATGATAAGGAGCTTCTCTCGAGAGCAGCGAAGGAGAGCGGATTTTGCGAGGAGATGCTTCAGAACCATGACGAGCGTCCCACCAATTCCTTCCTCTACAATCTGGTGATGGACACCTACAGCTTTGGGTACAATTCGTCCTCCTTTGTGGATATGCCCATCAGCCACAAGGTCTTTCTGGCACAGTTTGACGCCATCAAGAAGATCGCGGACGAGGGCCCCTGCGTCATCGTGGGAAGATGCGCGGACTATGCTCTGGACGGACGGGACAATGTCCTGAACCTCTTTATCTACGGATATGAGGACGACCGCGTCAGACGCATCATGGAGCGCTACGACCTGAATGAGCCCAAGGCCCTGGATATGATCCAGAAAAAGGACAAACAGCGCCAGAGCTACTACAATTATTATTCCTCGAAGAAGTGGGGCCGGGCGGACAGCTACGATCTGTGCATCAACTCCAGCGTTCTGGGGATCGATGGCACCGTGAAACTCATCACCCAGTACATCGATGATTTCGAGAAAAAAGAAGAGTGATTCCGGGAATCCTCGGGATCCGAAAAAAACATATTGACGGAAACAGGCACTTCTGATATGATACTTGAGTATGCCGCCTGACCAGGTCAAAGAAGCCTCCGGGCTCACCAAAGTCAGCGATAATAGTAGGACCATAATGCATACTCATGATGGTTCATGAAAAGGAGGTGCCTATTTATGTACGCGATTATTGCAACCGGAGGAAAACAGTACAAGGTTTCCGAGGGAGACGTCGTTAGCGTCGAGAAGCTGGATGCCGAAGAGGGCGCTCAGGTGACCTTTGACAACGTCATCGCTGTCAGCGATGGAACGCTCAAGGTCGGTGAGGACGTCGCTTCCGCGAAAGTGACCGCTACCGTTACCGAGCAGGGCCGCAGCCGCAAAGTCATTGTCTACAAGTACAAGAGAAAGAGCGGTTATCACAAGAAGAACGGTCACAGACAGGCGTTCACCAAGGTCAAGATCGACAAGATCGAGGGCTAAGGTCAGAGCGGTAAGAAGGAAACACATGACAACGGTAGTATTTGAACTGGCATCTGACGGCAGCTACCGCGGGTTCACCTGTATGGGACACGCAGGGTATGCCAGAAAGGGTTCACCCGATATCCTCTGCAGCGCCATCAGCGCGCTGACCATCCACACGGCCAACGGGATCCAGTTTGCGGCCGGGGATGAGATCGAGGTATCTCAGAACGAAGAGACCGGTTTTTTCAGATGTCAGATCAGATCCGGACCGAAGGAGGGTACCCGGATCCTCATGGACAGCCTGTTACAGTCGATGAAAGGCCTGTCCGAGCAGTACGGGGAGAAGTACCTTCAGGTCACGATCAGGAAGGAGACGAAAGATGCTTAGGTTTAATCTTCAATTCTTTGCACATAAGAAGGGAGTCGGTTCTACCAAGAACGGCAGAGATTCCGAGTCCAAGCGTTTGGGAGCAAAGAGAGCTGACGGCCAGTTCGTCAGCGCGGGAAATATCCTTTACAGACAGCGCGGCACCAGGATCCATCCCGGAAACAATGTCGGGATCGGCGGTGATGATACCCTGTACGCTCTGATCGACGGTTATCTGTACTTCGAGAGAAAGGGCAGAGACAAGAAGCAGGCCAGCGTATACGCGGAAAAGAAGGTCAAGGAGAACTAACCGGCAAACCCCCGAACAGCGAATATGTTCGGGGGTTTGATTTTTTGAATGAGGTCCTTATGTTTGCAGATCAGGCAAAAATCTATGTCAGAAGCGGCAAGGGAGGGGACGGACACGTATCCTTCCGGCGGGAGAAGTATGTGACCAACGGCGGTCCCGACGGCGGCGACGGCGGAAAGGGCGGCGATGTCTGGCTGGAGATCGATGACGGTTCCAATACCCTCATCGACTTTCGAAATGTCCGCAAATACTGCGCGCAGCACGGCGAGGACGGCGGAAAGCGCAACTGCCGCGGAAAAGACGGCGAGAGTATCACACTGAAAGTTCCGGAGGGCACCGTGGTGAGAGAGGCGGAGTCCGGAAAGGTCATCGTGGATATGTCGGGAGACACCAGGCGGTTCCTGCTGTTAAAGGGAGGCCGGGGCGGTAACGGCAATCAGCACTACGCCACCAGCACCATGCAGGCTCCCAAATATGCGCAGCCGGGTCAGCCGGCCCAGGAGCTGGAAGTGGTGCTGGAACTGAAATGCATCGCGGATGTGGGGCTGGTAGGATTCCCCAATGTGGGAAAGTCCACGCTTCTGTCCCATGTTTCCAATGCAAAGCCCAAGATCGCCAATTACCACTTCACTACCCTGGATCCCCATCTGGGGGTGGTGGAGATCGGCCACTACAGCTTCGTTATGGCGGATATCCCCGGGCTTATCGAGGGAGCCTCCGAGGGTTTGGGGCTGGGACATGATTTCCTGCGTCACATCGACCGCACCAAAGTGCTGATCCATGTGGTGGATGCAGCCGGAACGGAGGGGCGGGATCCCCTGGAGGATCTGACCGCCATCCGGGAGGAGCTTCGAAAGTATGATCCGGAGCTTTTGGAACGCCCGCAGATCCTGGCTGCCAATAAGATGGATGTGCTGGGGGATGAGGAGCGCGGCCAGGTGCTTCAAAAGCTGCAGGATGCCATGCCGGAGTACGGGATTTCGGCAGTATATCCCATCTCGGCCGCAACCGGAGAGGGACTGCAGGACCTTCTCTACGAGGTAGGCAGGGTCCTTTCGGAGATCAAAACCCCTGCGAAGATCTACGAGCAGGAATACGATCCCCAGGTGATGCTGGCCTTTTCCGAGGATCCGTACACGGTCTATTTTGATGAGGAAGAGGACGAGTACGTCATCGAGGGACCCCGGATCGAGAAGATGCTGGGATATACCAACCTGGATTCGGAAAAGGGATTTGCCTTTTTCCAGCGCTTCCTGAAGGACAACGGAATGCTGGAGCAGCTGGAGGCGCTGGGGATCAAGGACGGCGACACGGTGCGGCTCTACGGACATTCCTTTGAGTATTACAAGTAGAGGTAAAAAGATGGAACTAACCAGTAAACAACGCGCATATCTGCGGAGTCTGTCCAACACTCTGGAGCCCGCTTTTTTCCTGGGAAAAGCCAGCCTGACTCCGGAGGTGACGGACGCACTGACGGAGTACTTTGGCAAAAACGAGCTTTTGAAGGTCAGCGTCCTGAAAAACTGCGGAGACGACCCCAGAGAGCTGGCGCAGATCATCGGGGAGCGCACTCACAGCACCGTGGTGTATACCATCGGAAAGAAGATGGTCTTCTACAAGCCCAATAAGGACAAGCCGAAGATCGTGCTGCCGCCCGCAAAAGCGCGGAAAGAAGTATGAAAAGCGAAAAAAATGAGCTGAAAAAGATCCAGAAGGAAGTGGAAAAGCTTCTGGACGGAAAGCGCTTCGAGCATACCCTGGGGGTGGCCTACACCGCGGCCTGCCTGGCCATGCGATACGGCGAGGATGTGGAAAAAGCCCGGATTGCCGGCATGCTGCATGACTGCGCCAAGGGCATATCCGACGAAAAAAAGCTGAGTACCTGCAAAAAGGCAGGACTTCCCGTCAGTGACGCCGAGCAGGCCAATCCCGGGCTTTTGCATGCGAAGCTGGGGGCCTATCTGGCAGAGAAGGAGTTTGGCATCACGGATCCGGAGATCCTGCGTGCCATCAAGTTTCACACCACGGGACGCCCGGGGATGAGCACCTTCGAAAAGATCATCTACATTGCGGATTATATCGAGCCCGGACGAAGGACCGCGCCGAATCTGGACGAAAAAAGACGGATGGCCTTTGAGGACCTGGATCTGGCACTGGTGGTGATCCTGCGGGATATCCTGGAATATCTGCGGGAGTGCGGACAGCCGGTGGATCCCGTGACGGAGGAGACCTACCGGTATTATGCCGGGGAGCCGGAAGAAGACGATGCGTAGAAGCGCATAGGGAAAGGATAGAAAATGGCTGCAAGTGAAAAATCAAAAGCGATGATCCGGATCGCCATCGCGGCGCTGGAGGAGAAAAAAGCGGAGGATCTGCGGGCCCTGGATATCAGTGAGATCTCCGTTCTGGCGGATTACTTTCTCATCGCAGGGGGAAGTAACCGGAACCAGATGCAGGCTATGTGTGATGTGCTGCAGGAAAAGA
>JAFYFY010000190.1 GCA_017543485.1 Lachnospiraceae bacterium
ATATTGAAGGGGAAGACCGCCTCCTTGACCCCGTAATAGGGAATCGTGCGCGGAAGGAGCGCCGGCACGGGCGAAGGCCTGTCCGTCAGCTCGGCCGTGATGATCTCCGTCGCGATGGGCACCATGCGGATGCCGCAGACCTTGGAGACCAGGGGCACCGTGCGGGAGGCTCTGGGATTGGCTTCCAGGACGAAGACCTTGCCGTTCTCGATGGCATACTGCATGTTCATGAGGCCCACCACATGCATCTCTTCCGCAATGCGGCGGGTGTAGGTTTTGATGGTCTCCAGCAGATCCTCGGGGATATGCTTGGAGGGAATGATGCAGGCCGAGTCTCCGGAGTGGATGCCGGCCAGCTCGATATGCTCCATCACCGCCGGGACGTAGGCGTGAGCGCCGTCGCTGATGGCGTCCGCTTCACACTCCAGCGCGTGATTTAAGAACCGGTCAATGAGGATGGGGCGGTCAGGGGTGACGCCCACGGCAGCTGCCATGTAGTCTGCCATGCTCTCATCATCGTAGACCACCTCCATGCCGCGACCGCCCAGCACATAGGAGGGACGGACCATAACGGGATACCCGATGCGGTTTGCGATGGCGACGGCTTCCTCCGTGGTGGTGGCCATGCCGGACTCGGGCATGGGGATCCCCAGCTTTTCCATCATGGCGCGGAACTGATCCCGGTCCTCCGCCAGATCGATGACGGCGGGAGAGGTGCCCAGGATGCGGACGCCGTTCTTTTCCAGATCCGCAGCCAGATTTAAGGGAGTCTGTCCGCCGAACTGTGCGATGACACCCACGGGCTTTTCCTTGTGATAGATGCTCAGCACATCCTCCAGGGTCAGGGGCTCGAAGTAGAGCTTGTCGGAGGTGTCGTAGTCGGTGGAGACCGTCTCGGGGTTGCAGTTGACGATGATGGTCTCAAAGCCCAGCTTCTTTAAAGCCCAGGCGGCATGTACGCAGCAGTAGTCGAATTCGATGCCCTGGCCGATGCGGTTGGGGCCGCCTCCCAGGATCATGATCTTCCGGCGATCGTCCACCGGGTCATTGTCGGGAGCATTGTAGGTGGAGTAGTAGTAGGCGCTGTCTTCGGTGCCGCTGACGTGGACCCGGTCCCAGGTCTGGGAGAGACCGGCGCTTAATCTGGCATTTCGAAGATCCGCCTCGGGGACCTCCAGGATCTGGCTTAAGTACTTGTCCGCAAAGCCGTCCTTTTTCGCCTGCAGCAAAAGCTCCGTGGGAGGGACGCTGCCCTTGTATGTCAGCAGCTTTTCCTCTTCGGCCACCAGCTCCGCCATCTGCTCCAGGAAGTAGCGCTTCACATGGGTAAGCTCATGGAGCTCGTCGATGGAGGCACCCTTTCGGATGGCTTCATACAGGATAAAGTGCCGCTCGCTGGAGGGGGAGAGGAGCATCTTTAAGAGCTCTTCTTTGGAGAGGTCATGGAAGTGAGCGGCAAAGCCCAGTCCGTAGCGGCCCTTTTCCAGGCTGCGGATGGCCTTCTGGAAGGCTTCCTTGTAGTTTTTGCCGATGCTCATGACCTCGCCTACGGCCCGCATCTGGGTGCCCAGCTTATCCTCCACACCCTTAAATTTTTCAAATGCCCAGCGGGCAAATTTTACCACGACGTAATCGCCGTCGGGATAGTATTTATCCAGGGTTCCGTATTTTCCGCAGGGGATCTCGGAGAGGGTCAGGCCCGCCGCCAGCTTTGCGGACACCAGAGCGATGGGGAAGCCCGTGGCCTTGGAAGCCAGTGCGGAGGAGCGGGAGGTGCGGGGGTTGATCTCGATAACGATGATGCGGTCCGTCTTGGGGTCATGGGCAAACTGGACATTGGTGCCGCCGATGACGCCGATGTGCTCCATGATCTTGTAGGCCTGCTCCTGCAGACGCTTCTGGAC
>JAFYFY010000191.1 GCA_017543485.1 Lachnospiraceae bacterium
GCGAGCACGAACTGGAAAACTTGGACGGACAGGAGCAGGTGACGGAGCCGCAGCAGGAATCAGCAGCGCAGCAGGAACCGGACGCGGCGGGCCCCGCCGAGACGGAGGCGTCTGCAGGTGAGGGCACAGAAGCCCGGGAACTGCCCGGGGACGGAAAGATCCCCCGGCAGGAAGCCATCGAACGGCTGACGCTGGCGCTGCTTTATCTGACCCGTTTTCCGGACGAGGAAGGGCGGCAGTTCGACGAGATCGCCTGGAGAGGATATGATTTCGACACCCTCTACAGCCTGGATGAGCAGGATCTGGTGGTGAATCCGAAGGTCAGCCGCAGCGGCGGGTCCAAATATGTGTACCTGACGGAGAAAGGGCGGAACGAGGCCCGAAAGATCCTGGATGCCCTGGCCATCGCCGATACGGATCTGTACGAAAGATTCGAGTTTCGCTGCATCCGGCCGGAGGAGGCGGAAGAGGCCGCACAGCTGGAGCAGACCTGTTTTTCCCCGGAGGAGGCCTGCAAAAAGGAAGATATGATCGCCCGGGTACAGGTGGCATCGGATCTGTTCCTGGTGGCGGTGGACAGAAAGACGGGGCGTCTGGCAGGATTCTTAAACGGGATCGCCACCAGCGAGACGGATTTTCGGGATGCCTTTTTCACCGATGCCTCGCTTCACCGGGAGGACGGTGAGAACGTCATGATCCTGGGACTGGCTGTGGCGCCGGAGTACCGCAGACAGGGGCTGGCCAGGGAGCTGGTATACAATTACTGCCGCAGAGAGCAGGAGCGGGGACGCTGCAGGCTGATCCTCACCTGCCGGGACAGCGCGGTGGTGATTTATAAAAAGCTGGGCTTCCGGGACATGGGGGTGTCCGCCTCCGAGTGGGCCGGCGAAAAATGGCGTGAGATGAAGATCATTCTGAACTGGTAGACGTAAGGACAGACGGATCATATTACAGAATAAGGGGTGACAGATATGCTGGGGACATTGATTCCGCTTTTTGACGACGCGATGCAGGTAAGGGCTTATTCCATCTTTGCACAGAGACAGAATACGTTCCTGAATCCGAGCCTCCTGGGCACGGGGAGCCTGGACGGCGCGGGACAGGTGCTGGGTCTGGACATCGTACAGAGCATGGGCCTGGAGACGCTGGTGGATGACAAGACGGTCTTCGTGGAAGTGGGGAATGTTTCCCTCTTCTCGGACATCGATTCCCAGGTGACGGATGCGCATGAGAAGGTTGTGCTCCTCATGGACCATACCGTCCAGCCCACGGAGATGTACGTAAACCGCCTGAAGGAGCTGAAGGCCTCCGGGTACCGCCTGGCCATCCGGAAGCTGGCGGTGAAACAGTTCGAGGAATACAGAGCAGTCCTTAGTCAGATGGACTATGTGCTGCTGGATCATAAAAAGATCGATATCACCAAGGCGAAGGTCTACTTCGGCAAGGTCTATCCCAATGTGAAGCTGGTGGCGGTGAACGTAAACTCCCAGGAGGATTACGACATCCTGAAGCAGGACGGCGGGTACGACCTGTATGAGGGAGAATTCTTCCGGCTTCCGAGAGTGGATGCAGCCAATGAAGTCTCGCCCATGAAGGTGACTTATGTGGAGCTGCTGAACATCGTGAACGATCCGGATTTCGATCTGGACAAGGCTGCGGATGTCATCGGCAACGACCCGGCCCTGGTCATCTCCCTCCTTAGCATGGTGAACCGGATGACGGTAAACTCCGGGATCAGCACGGTGCGCCACGCAGCCGCCATGCTGGGACAGAAGGAGTTAAAGCGCTGGATCAACACCGCGGTGACCAGAGAGCTCTGTGCGGACAAGCCCAGCGAGATCACCCGTGTCTCCCTGCTGCGGGCGCGCTTCTGCGAGAACCTGGCGGAGACCTTCGAGCTGAAGAATTTCTCCTCCGAGCTGTTCCTGATGGGCCTGTTCTCCGTGCTGGATGTCATGCTGGATGTGACCATGGATGAGGCCCTGGACAAGGTCAAGGTCTCGAAGGAGATCTCCGAGGCGCTGCTTCGGGACGAGGGAAAGTTCGCCCGTGTCCTGGACTTCCTCAGAAGCTATGAGAATGCGGACTGGCAGGAGGTGTCCAGATTGCTGATCCTGCAAAACGGAGCATCGGACAAGGCCGTGTATGCGGCATACACGGATGCGCTGAGGTGGTACAGAGATCTGTTTTTCGGCGGGGAGTCGTAACAGATACGAAAGGAACGAAAAAGCTTCGGGCGCTGCCCGGAGCTTTTTTTGCAGATCATCCCGGAAGGGCGGAAAGGCTATCCCCTGCGGGGGACGGGCTGCGGGACAGGAGGGACTATGGAGATCGAAGGTATCTTAGGAAGAGTGGATCAGCTGTATGAACAGAATCTCCCCGAGGAAGCGGAGGGGCTTCTTCTGGACGCCGCTGCGGTGGCGGTGGAAGAGAGGGACGATGTCTCTTTGTTAAAACTTCTGAATGAGCTTTTGGGGCATTACCGGGAGACCTCTCAGTGGGAGAAGGCCTACGGCATTGCGGAGAAGGCACTGATGGTGGCGGAGAATGTCTGCCTGCCGGACTCCATCCCCTATGCCACGACCCTCTTAAATATCGCCACGGTATACCGCACCGGCGGCAGGCTGGGGGATGCCGCCGCCTGCTACCGCAGGGTGGAGGAGATCTACGACAAGTCCCTTCCGAAGGACAGCATGCTGCGGGCGGGGCTGTACAACAACGAGTCCCTCCTTTGTCAGGAAATGGGGGATTTTGAGGGAGCCGCGGTGCTGCTTCAGAAGGCTCTGGGCATCGCCATGGAAAACGGGAAGGCATATGAAGAAGCCGTCACCAGGGCGAATCTGGCGGGCACCTATGTTCAGCTGGGGGCTCTGGAGGAGGCGAAAGAGCAGGCCCTTCTCTCTGTCCGTGGCTTCGAGGAGCTGGGGGTGGAGGATCAGCATCTGTGCGCGGCCCTGTCGGCACTGGGGAGCCTGGGATATATCCGGGGACAGTTCCGGGAGGCTGCGGAGGTGTACAGACGGGCCATGGCCATCATGGAGCGCTCCCTGGGGCGCAATGCCTATTATGAGCGGCTGGCGGAAAACTATGAAGCCTGCGAAAAGGCGCTGCAGGAAGCGGCTGCGACGGCCCGGGGGATGGAGCTTTGCAGGGGCTTCTATGAGGAAGTATGCCGCCCCATGATCCGGGAGCAGTTCCCGGAATATGAAGGCAGGATCGCCGCAGGACTTGTCGGGGAAGGGTCGGATGCCTTCGGCTGGGATGACGACCTGTCCGCCGATCACGACTGGGGGCCTTCCCTTTGCCTGTGGGTGACGGAGGAAACCTATGAAAAGATCGGGGAAAAGCTGCAGGCGGCATATGAACAGCTCCCTGCCACCTTCCGGGGCATCAGCCGGGCTCCGGAGCATCAGGGCCGGGGCCGGAGAGGAGTCCAGCGCATCGGGGACTTCTACAGGCGCTTTGTGGGCACCGATGTATATGAAGAGATCGACTGGCGGCAGGTGCCGGATGCCTCTCTGGCAGCGGCGGTGAACGGAGAGGTCTTCCGGGATGACGAGGGGATCTTCAGCGCCTTTCGGGAGAAGCTGAAAAAAGGATACCCGGAGCCCATCCTCTATGCAAAGCTGGCGGAGGGCTGCGCCCGGTTTGCCCAGGCCGGACAGTACAACTACCCGCGGATGGCAAGGCGGGGAGATGAGGTGATCCTGCCGGTGCTCCTGGGGGATGCTCTTCGGGAGGCCATGCGGATCGGCTACTATCTGCAAAACGCCTACCCACCCCACGACAAATGGCTCTCCAGGGGACTGCAGGATCTGGATCCGGAGGTCTGCAGGCAGCTGTCCGGGCTCCTTCGCCGGATGGCAGCGGATCCGGGGGCTGCGGAGGAAGTGGGGGCGTATCTGGCCATGGAGCTCTACCGCAGGGATTATCTCAGCGACATCGATCCCTATCTGGACCATCAGACGGAGGAGCTTCTGGAAAAATCCGTCTACGCCAACGAGACCGACCAGGAGCTGGCCATGCGCATCGCGAAGCTGGAGTTTGAAGCCTTTGACAAGGTCCAGAACGAGGGGGGAAGGGCTTCCTGTCAGGATGACTGGCCCACCTTTTCCATCATGCGAAGGAGCCAGTATCTGACCTGGACCCGGACCATGCTGCTGCAGTACCTTTACGATTTTCACCGGGAGATGCGCCTGGGCCACAATCTGATCACGGAAAAGTACGGACGGATGATGCAGTCCACGGCGCCGGAGCGCTATGAGGAGCTGAAGGGGTACTTCCCGGAGTTGACTCCCGAAAAGCAGGCCATCATCGAGCAGATCGTGGGGATCCAGGTGGACTGGATGGAGGATTTCTCCCGCCGGTATCCGGCCCTGGGGCAGCAGGCGCGGACCATCCGGACCCGGATGGACAATGCCTTCGATACCTCGTATGAAACCTACCTGCGGGGAGAGCTGGGGACCTACTCCGACAAGATGCTGGAGCTCTATGCCCGCTTTATCGTAGTCCTGACACAGGAGGGCAGGAACCTGGCGGAGGAGACCATGACCAACAGCGCCCGCCTCTACGGGTACCAGGACCTGGCCCATGCGGAGGAATTTTTAAGGAATCCTTAAGATTGAGAGGACATTGTTACAGAGAAAAGAAAATATTACAAAAATGAAAAAATCGTAAAATCCAGTAAAAACGGGGCAGTAAACGATTCATTTCTCCTTGACACGCCTGTCCGGTCGTGATATATTTTTTAACAGATTTAACAACTTTGTAATATTTCACGAGGAGAAATGTCATGCACCACTTGAAGATCAGGTCCATCGGATGTCTGCTTGCGGCAGCGCTTCTTGTCAGCGCAGTCCCCGTAAACGCACAGGCAGCAGGCACCGGTACCTTAAGCGGCGGCGTGGGGCTGAGCCTCACCGGCGGTACGGATCTTCGGACCGCAGCGGCCGACAATCTGCAGGAAGATGCGCAGATCATCGATCTGATCGATATTCTGGATATCCCCGAGGAAGAGATCAAGGAAGCCACCAGAAAGGCCAACGAGGAGGCTCTGTACAGAAACCTCGTCATCGCCCAGGTGACCAACTATGTGAACGTTCGCAGCCTCCCCAGCGAGGATGGCGAGATCCTCGGAAAGCTTTACAACAATTCCGTCGGAAATCTCAAGGGAGAAGAGGACGGATGGTATCTTATCGAATCCGGCTCCGTGACGGGCTATGTGAAGGGCGAGTTCTGTGTCACCGGTGAGGATGCCGTGGCGCTGGCCAAGGAAGTCGGCACCCGGTTTGCCACCGTGAACACCACCACCCTGAAGGTCCGCTCCGATGCCAGCCTGGAGGCATCCGTTCTGGGACTGGTGCCCTTCGGCGATGACCTGGTGGTGACCGACGAGGTCGAGGGCTGGGCCAAGGTGGACGTCGAGGAAGGAACCGGCTGGGTCTCCACGGACTATGTGGATTTCCACACCGAGTTCGTGAAGGCGGAGTCCAAGGCCGAGGAAGAGGCCAGACTGGCCAAAGAAGCCGAGGAGCGCAGAAAGGCCAGAGAGGCCGCTGCCAGAACCGCCAGCAGCAGCACCTCGAATGCGAACCGCGGCACCGGCAGCTACACCAGATATTCCACCTATTCCGTGGCAGAGGAAGGCAGCGAGCAGGGTCGTGCCGTTGCGGAATATGCCCTTCAGTTTGTGGGGAACCCTTACGTCTACGGTGGAACGAGCCTGACCAACGGATGTGACTGCTCCGGCTTCGTCATGAGCGTCTATGCAAACTTCGGTGTCAACCTGCCCCACTCCTCCAGATCCGACCGTACCCAGGGTGCGGCGGTGGACGGACTGGCAAACGCACAGCCCGGCGACCTGATCTGCTACTCCGGACATGTGGCCATGTACATCGGCAACAACCAGATCGTGCACGCATCCAACTCCCGCACGGGCATCATCGTGTCCAACGCGGATTATCGCACCGTGCTGGCCGTCAGACGGATCTTCTAACCAAAAACCTGCATCCAAAGGGATGGTTCCCCGGAACCATCCCTTTTTTTATGGGGCCAGGCCCCATTACGAAATTGTTACAGATCTTCACAAATCTGTCATGGGGCCAGGCCCCGGAGAGATTGTCAAACGATTTCGTTTCGGTGGAAAAGGGGCCTTCGGAGGCGCTTTTGTCAAAAATGCACAAAGAATCGAAAGTCAAGGCGAAAAAAATCCGCTTCACAAAAAAAGTTTTCCACTTCCTTAAACGTTAAAAGTGGCAAAAAATGGACTTATACACCGATTTATCAACTTTATCCACAGAAAATGCCCCCTTTTTCGGGGGTCTTTTTATGGAAACTTTCGAACGGACGTTTTGTCAATAATCACGAAAACGACCCAAAACAGGACTGAAGATAATTTTCTGGATGTTTTCCAAAATGTGCGAAATCATGTGAAAAATGTGTAAAGTTGTTGATGAATAAAGGGATTCTGTGATATGATGTCTATACAAAATGATCCGGTGGAGAGCCGGTCATGGATTCTATTAGAAGGCGAGGGATGTGTATGAAATTTGTGATCATTGGCAGAAACATCGACGTGACCCCGGGACTCAGGAGCGCGGTGGAGGCGAAGCTCGGCAGTCTCGAAAAGTATTTCGATCCCGACACCGAGGTGCATGTGGCACTCAGCGTGGAGCGCGAGAACCAGAAGGTGGAAGTGACGATCCCCGTGAAAGGGACCATCATCCGCTCCGAGCAGGTCAGCACCGATATGTATGTGACCATCGATCTCGTGGAGGAAGTGATCGAGCGTCAGCTCAAGAAATATCGCACCAAGCTCATCGACAGGCACCAGAGCGGGACCAACCCCGACAAGCATTATGCGAAGGAGGAGACGGACGAGGACGAGATCAAGATCGTCAAGACCAAGAAATTCGACTTAAAGCCCATGTACCCCGAGGATGCCTGCATGCAGATGGACCTTTTGGGCCACGGGTTCTTCGTCTTCATCAATGCGGAGACGGATCAGGTCAACGTGGTTTACAAGAGAAAGGGAGATACCTACGGACTGATCGAACCCGAATAAGCACGGACGGACACAGGAGGACTGCATGAGAGTCAGAAAGTATTCCAACAGGGATTTGCCCGACATGATCGCAATCTGGAACGATGTGGTGGATGAGGGGAATTCCTTCCCCCAGGAGGAGCCGCTGGATAAGAAGACCGGGACGGAGTTTTTCGGGTCCCAGAGCTGCAGCAGCGTGGCGGTGGATTTCGGGGGCAACATCCACGGACTTTATATCCTGCATCCCAACAATGTGGGGCGCTGCAGCCACATCTGCAATGCCAGCTTCGCGGTGGCTCCCGAAAGCCGGGGCCAGGGTGTGGGAAAGGACCTGGTAAACGACTGCATCAGACAGGCGAAGGCCCTGGGGTTCTCCATCCTGCAGTTTAATGCGGTGGTGGAGACCAACGAACCGGCCAAGAGCATGTATGAGCACATGGGGTTTGTCCCCTTGGGGACCATTCCCGGCGGATTTCGCTTAAAGGACGGGAGCTTTGCCAATATCTGCCTGTATTATCTGGAACTGAAATGAGCCGGAGGGATGCTCCGGACCCGGGGGGCGGCCTTATGACCGCCCTCTTTTTGTGGGCGGATTTTCCCTCTTTACAATCCCGGGTTCGTGTAGTACAATTCTGGAAAACGATTTCGGAAAACGGTTTCACTTCAGAAAAGGGGAGGAAAAGAACGTGAAAAGAACCTGGAAAAGACTGCTTTCCGCTGTGGCTGCGTGGGTGCTGGCGCTGGTTACGGTGCTGACCTCGGTGCTGACGGATCCATACAGCTGTCTGGTTGCGAAAGCAGACGGCGGAGTCACCTTAAAGCTGCACTACTTCCGGGAGGACGGGGATTACGCCCCCTGGGATGTCTGGCTCTGGCCGGAGGGCGGCGAGGGCGCCGGATACGCCTTTGCGGAGGAAGAAGGAGAGATGGTGGCCACCATGGAGGTCCCTGCAGGGACCACGAAGATCGGCTACATCGTCCGGACCCAGGACTGGTCGAAGGATATCGACATGGACCAGTTCATCGACATTGCGGAAGTGGTGTCCGGCACGGTACATGCGTATGTGATCTCCGGCGAAGAGGGATGCCGAAAGGAATACGGGGAGGATGTCATGACAGGAACAAAGCTAAAGACCGCCGTCTATGACGGGGAAAGCACCATCACGCTGAAGCTGACGGGGCCCATGAGCAAAGAGCAGCAGGAGAGCCTCTATGTCAGGGGCCGCCTGGGAGATACGAAGATCTCCGCTGTCACCGAGACCGGCGCAGAGAGCGCGGAGGTGGTTTATGACCTGACGCTGGAGGAAGCCCTGGACGGAAACAGAAACTACCGCGTGGGCTTTGAGGGAGAGGAATTCCCGGTGCGGATGCCGAATGTCTACTCCACGGATGCCTTTGAGGCGGCCTACACCTATGAGGGGGAGGACCTGGGAGCGGTGTATTCCCCCGAAAAGACCGTGTTTCGGGTCTGGGCGCCCACCGCAGAGGAGCTCTATGTGAATCTCTATGAGTCCGGCAGCGCCTGGAAGGATGACCTGAAGGAGCAGCTTCCCATGACCGCGGACGAAAAGGGCACCTGGGTGCTGGAGGTTCCCGGGGACCTGGAGGGGACCTACTATACCTACACTGCCATCCTGGACGGTCTTCGGGTGGAGGCCTGCGACCCCTATGCCCGCACCACCGGATATAACGGAAAACGGGCCATGGTCATCGATCTGGACGCCACGGACCCTGCCGGGTGGGATGCGGATACGGATCCCCATGCCGGAGAAGCCATGACGGATGCGGTGATCTATGAACTGCACATCCGGGACTTCTCCGCGGATGCGGCATCCGGCATCAGCGCCGCCGGCAAATACATCGCCTTTACGGAGAAGGGGACGGGGACCCCGGGAGGCGCCGTCACCGGAACAGACTATCTGAAGGACCTGGGGGTGACGCATCTGCACCTGCTGCCCTTCTATGATTTCGGTTCCATCGATGAGACCCACCAGTCCACCCCGGGCTACAACTGGGGCTACGATCCGGTGAACTACAATGTCCCGGAGGGCTCCTACAGCACCGATCCTTCGGACGGGCATGTCCGGGTCCGGGAGGTAAAGCAGATGGTGCAGGCGCTCCATGAGGCCGGCATCAGCGTGGTGATGGATGTGGTATACAACCATGTCTACAGTGCACAGGACTTTTGCGTGAACCGTCTGGTGCCCGGATACTTCTCCAGAGTAAACGAGGACGGCACCTACTCCAACGGCTCCGGCTGCGGCAACGACACCGCCTCCGAGCGCAGCATGGTGCGCAAATACATCGTGGATTCCGTCTGCTACCTGGCGGATGAATACCATATCGACGGATTCCGCTTCGATCTGGTGGGGCTTCTGGACACCGAGACCGTAAACGAGATCGTTTCCAAAGTCCATGAGAAGCACCCGAATGTCATCTTCTACGGAGAGGGCTGGACCCTGGGAACCCAGGTGACCAAGGAGGGTGTGACCCTGGCAACGCAGCAGTCCTCCGGCCAGACCCCCGGTTTTGCCTACTTTAATGACAACATCCGCGACGGATTAAAGGGGAGCGTGTTCAGCACCGGGGAGACGGGATGGGCTTCCGGATCCCAGGGAAAAGAGCGTGCCATGACGGCCTCCTTCCTGGCGGCCGAGACCTGGAGCAAGAATCCGCTGCAGATCATCCAGTATGCATCCTGCCATGACAATATGACGCTCTATGACCGCATCGCCGTGGTGCGGACGGATCTGACGGACGCGGAGTGGATCCGGATGAACAACCTGGCGGCAGCCTTTTATATGACGGCCCAGGGCGTTCCCTTCCTGCAGGCCGGCGAGGAGCTTCTGCGGACCAAGGTAAAGCCGGACGGAAGCTTTGACTCCAACAGCTATGCCTCCGGGGATGAGGTGAACAAGATCCGGTGGGAGACCCTGGAGGATCCGAAGGTAGCCGCTGTCCATGACTACTACAAAGGGCTCATCTCCTTCAGAAAGGCTCACGGACTGCTGCGGCTGCGGAGCGAGGCTGACGTGGCGGCCAGAGTGGAGGCACTTCCCGCCGAGGACAAAAACGTGCTGGTCTTCCGGCTGGACAATACCGATGGCGCCGTGACAGGGGAGAGCGCAAAGGAGATCTGCCTGGTCTTTAATCCGAATCAGAAGGAGACGGTGGTAGAGCTGCCGGAGGGCGTCTGGGGCGTCTATATCGAGGATGGCACAGTCTCCGAGACCGCGCTGGAAGTGGTGAAGGGGCAGGTGACCTGTCCGCAGATCAGTGCCATGGCCCTGATCCGGGAGGCGGATGATACACCCCTCACCGCGGATGCGGCGGGTTCGGAGGAACCTGCTGCGGCTGACCTTTCGGAGGATGCCGCCGGGACGGAGGCGTCTGCGGAGCCGGCCGGTACTTCGGATGCACCGGCACGGAGCGCAGCTCTGCCCATCGCCTGCGGCGCAGTGGCGGGGGCCGGGATCATCGCCGGCATCATCGCCTTCCTCAGAAAACGGAAGAAATAAGGTTTACAAAAAATTCATATGACAGGTCCGCAGGAATGTGTTAGGATGAAGTCACGGAGCAGGGGAAGACACCCATGAGAAAAAACGAAGGCGCCGAAAGGGGAAGACACCCATGACAAAAAACATTCTGGTAACGGACAATTCCGGCAAGATCATCGGAAGCACCTACCCGAAGCGGGCAAAGGGGCTTGTTAAGAGCGGTCGGGCAGTCTATGACGGCGAAGGAAGGATTCGCCTGTCACAGGACTACCCGGACGCTTCTTTTGTTGCCGAAAAACAGACAAACATCCAAACAGTGGAGGAAATAAACATGAGCAGAACCATCGAATTTAATGCAAGAGCATTCAAGCTTGACAAGAGCTGTGAGACGAGTCGCGGCGCGCGGCTGATGATCACCGAAAACGGCAGGAGCATGGAGTGCTTCGAACTGGCCACCGGCGGAGAACTGACGAAGATCAGCTTCGAGACCGCCCTTGAGCCGAATGAGGACTACACCTTCCGCTTTGCGGTAAAGAGCCGCTACATCGATGCCGCCAGAGCGGAGAGCATGGTCACCGTGAGCTTCGAGGATCCCGAGGACGGATACCAGTACCCCATGGACCGGGCCGACGGGAACCGCTTCCTGCCCGTTCTTTGCAAGAAGTGCGGCGAGGATCTCTTCCGGGTCTACGAGATGCCCTTTAACAGCGGCAACGATCCCAAGTGCACCATCACCATCCAGACGAACCGCATGGCTCTCTGGCTTTATCCCGTGCAGGAGCTGACCGCATACGAGGCCATGGAGGATGTGGAGTACGATAAGTGGCGTCAGGATGCCATCCACGGATTTACAAAGAAGATGAATGACTTCGGAACCCGCATGGGAGAAGGCGTGAACGATCTGGGCGGCCAGTTGGGAGATAAGCTGAGCGAGCTGGGGAGCCTTATGGGAGAAATGGGAAAGAAGATCGATAAGGCAGTCAGCGGCGCCTTCGCCAAGGCCGGTGAGGCCATGGGACATGACCCCAATGTGAAGAATACCACGGCGGAGGAAGTGCAGGAGGAAGCGGCGGAAGAGGCTGCCAGTGCGGCAGAGGAAGCGGCCGAGAAGCTCCGCACCGCGGCGGAGGCCATCCGGAAGGCAGCCATGGAGGCAGCCGGGGAGATGGCAGAGGGCGTAAAGGTCACCGTGGAGATCATCAAGGATGAGGTCAAGAAGGCGGACGAAGCCACGAGCGGTTCCGGCGCAGAGGACGCCAAGTCCGAAGATCACAAGGAGTGACCGGAGGGCCCTGGCCGCGCTAGGACAGAAGGACCTTTAAGAGATACCGGCCCCGCCGTTTCCTTTTCAGCTGCTGCATCAGCCGTTCCCGGCTGTCAAAGGCAGCGGAGAGGGAGGAGGGCAGGCGGTCCGGATCTCCGTACAGTACCATCTCATAAAGCGGGATGAAGGCCGTGGCCTCCTTCCCGATCAGAGGCGAGATCCTCCCGGCATATTCCGAGAGGGTCTCGCCTTTTTGTAAGGGCAATCCCAGAAGCCGCAGGATCCCCAGGCAGTCCGCGGACAGATACCGCAGCCGGCCGGTCCTGTCCATCCTCTCGAAGCGCCTGCGGGACACGGCTTTTCCGATGCTCAGAAGAACTGCCAGAAAAGCTGCGGTGAAGGCAAACAGGAGCGCCATAAGCCGCAGAAGCTCCGGGGTGAAAAACGGGGATTCTTCGGGTTTCGCTTCCTCCGGGATCTCTTCGGCTGTTTTCTCCTCTTCCCCGAAGACCTGCTCCGGCCGGGGAGAGGGGGCGCCTTCGGAAGCGCTGCGGTCCGCCATGGCCCAGCTCATCTCCCGGTAGAAGCCCGGCGTGGGCTCAAATCCGATCCATCCTTTGCCCTCAAAGTACACCTCCGGCCAGGCGTGGGCCATCAAAGAGGTGATGTAGTAGGTACCCTTTCGGGGGATCTCTGCCCGGTACCCCTGGGCATATCTGGCGGGAAGTCCCTCCGCCCGGGCCAGGAGCACAAAGGCCGTGGCGAAATAGGTGCAGTACCCGGTCTCCGAATCCAGCAGGAAAAAGTCCAGGAACCCGGAAGGGTCCGTGACGGATGCGGGGATCGCGGGAGGCTCGGTGGTATAGGTCAGATCCTGCAGGGCCAGCTCCAGGCGCTTCATCTTTTCGTAATCACTCTGTGCCCCCTCATAGAGCAGGTCCATCTTTGTCCGCAGCGCATCCGAGAGCACCACGGGAGATGCAAAGACGGTGCGGATGTGCTCCCGGTAGCGCAGATAGTCGGCGTAGGTCTGATCCGCTCCGGAGGAGTCCCCCTTCAGATACCGCAGGGCATCGTTCCAGGAGGTCTCATCCGGGATGGAGGGATCTTGCATAAAATCATAGAAGCCCGGATGGTCCCCGTTGGGTTTCAGATAGCTTTCCGTCAGCAGAAGGTGATAGGGGCTCAGCCTGTTAAACGAAAGGACAGCGCCTGTCTCGGACAGGGTGAGCTTCGGGGGAAGGGACCCCTTGGAGGTGAGCTTGGAGGGAGCGAAGAAATAGCGGGATTTGGTATTTTGATACTGCAGGGTCAGATGGATCTCCCGGTAGTAATCCCCCAGCACTCCGCCGGATGCGGTGACGGCGCTGATGCTCTCCGCCGCGTCCATGGCCCGCATGGGGTATCCGTAAGTATCCGTCCGGGTCCAGCTTTGCCCGTCAAAGGTGTCGAAGTACAGGCCGGTGAGATAGAAGCAGGTCCGCTGGTCAGAGGAGGTGGTGAGGAGGAAGACATCCGTACTCTTTTCCGTCACCCGGGTTCCCAGGGTCCCTTCCTCCGTAAAGCCCGTGGCCAGATCCGTCCCGTTACCGAAGGAAAAAGCGATACGGCCCGCCGCATCCTCCAGCCTGTGATAGATGTTCAGAAAGGCCTGCCAATCATAGGGCTTGTCCGGATACCGGATGAGGGCTGCCGGGAGGATCACCAGCGCCAGGAAGGGGGCGCAGAATACCAGATGGGCTTTGATGTCCGTATCGCCCGCTTTTTTCCAGTGCTTCTGGATCTGGGTCACCAGGCATAGCAGGATCTCCCCCAGAATGCCAAAGACAGCCCCGGAGGCGGCCTGTATATGCCCCGTCATGATGAGGATGAGAAGCACGGCACCGCAAAGGGGTGTGATGAGACGAAAGGCCATATAGCGGGCCGTGAGGCTCCCCAGCAGGAAGGCAACC
>JAFYFY010000192.1 GCA_017543485.1 Lachnospiraceae bacterium
CTCCTCCGGGGTGCCCTTGGGCTCCGGATTCCCCTCCGGGAAAAAGACACCGTTATCATATCCGTAAAGGTGATCCAGCCCCAGGCGCTGCCGTCTCTTCTCCTGGATCTCGCCCACAAAGGGAACAAACCTCTCCTTCACCTGTCTGCGGAAGTTTTCCACCTCTTCCCGTCCGTAGCTGTTTCTCTGCATCCGCAGATACCCCAGGGGGATATAGTTCTCAAACCCCAGGATCCGGGCCTGCTCCGTGCGGTTTTTCACCATCCGGTCATAGATTTCGTCGATCTCCTCCGTCACGGAGAGGAACCAGTCGCTGATGGCCTTCTGAGCTGCCTTGCGGACCTCCCGGTCCGGGCTCACGGTGAACTTGCGCATCAGGCTTAAGTTGTAGATCTCGCCCTCAAAGGGGATCTTCGCCGTGGCGATGAGCTTATCGTACCGGGTGGAGAGCTGGTTTTCCTCCTGCATGAGAGGGATCAGTTTTTCGTCAAAGGCCCTGCGCCGCAGCTCGATGTTCTTAAAGGCCACCGCTCCGATCTTTTTCTCCAGCTCCGCCCGGTAGGGGGAATCGTACAGGGTCTCTCCGTAGAGAGTGTTATACTTTTCCAGGATGGGAGCCAGCTCGTCGCAGTAGTCATTTTCCTTTTCATAGAATTCGTCCGTGGTATCCACGCTGTGGCGGATGGAGCAAAGGACGAACATGGTCTCGATATGGCCGTAGAAGCGGTAATACTCCCGGTGGATCTCAAACTGCTCCTGCCCGCTCTTTGCCTCCTTCTGGCGGCGGATCAGATCCTCAAAGCCCTTCTCCAGCTCTTCCTGACTGATCCTGGTATATTGCATGTCCTGAAACTTCATTTGGTCCCTCCTCTTTTTTGATCAAATTCCACCAGTTCCCGCTCATCCACGGGCACCAGACGCAGCAGCCGGATGATGCCGAAGGCCATGGCCGCCGCAGCGAAGATGCACCCGAGGAAGCAAAAATCTCCCCGCAGGAACATCCAGTCCCCGTTCCTGCCTCTGTACAGAAGCTCCGAGGCGATGAGTACCGCCATCAGCACCAGCACGGCGCCGCAGGAGCGGAAGCACCGGATCATGCTGTGCATGTACCGATCCCGCCTCATGGGCTTTCCCGAAAGGGGCAGGGCAAACGCCCCCATCACCAGCCAGGCTCCCGTAAAGAGAGATATCATAAGCGGGAGGACAGTCAGTAACCATCCTCCCGTTGTGTGTCTGACAAAGGCCGCGGTCAGAAGCGCTCCCATCACCAGGACGGAGAGCAGGTCCGTCAGCAGGAATATCCTGCGGGCGGAAGGGATGTCACCGGTGATCCGGATCAGGGGACCCACATAGGTCACCTTTTTCCGGTAGCGCCCTTTCTCATCTTCTACCAGCTCGGTCTCGTAGTCGTCGATATATCGATAATAATCTTTATACTGATAAAGCTCTCGCCCGTTTCCGAATGATCCCATCAGCCTTCCTTCGTCGTTTTGGCCTTGAACAGGAAATTTTTCTCCTCATCCAGCTTTTTCTCCGGGAAGTGGCAGGCACAGAAGTGTCCCGGCTCGATCTCCGTCAGAGGCGGCGCCACTCTTCTGCACTTGTCCGTGGCCATGTAGCAGCGGGTGCAGAACTTGCAGCCTGCGGGCGGATTCACGGGGCTGGGGATATTTCCCTCCAGGATGATCTTCTCCTTGTCCGCAGAGCCCGGATCCGTGGTCGGGATGGAGGACAGAAGTGCCACGGTGTAGGGGTGGCGGGGATCGTCAAAGATGGTCTCCTTGTCCGCCAGCTCCACCACATTGCCCAGATACATGACCATGATCCGGTCGGAGATGAACTTCACCACGGAGAGGTCATGGGAAATGAACATATAGGTCAGGTTCTGCTTTTCCTTCAGCTCCTGCAGCAGGTTGATGATCTGGGACTGAATGGACACATCCAGCGCGGATACGCACTCGTCACAGACCACGAACTTGGGCTGCACCGCCAGGGCTCTGGCGATACAGATCCTCTGGCGCTGACCGCCGGAGAACTGGTGCGGGTAGCGGTGGAGCATATACTCCTGCAGTCCGCACTTTTCCATGGTCTCCACGATGTATTCCCGCAGCTTTGCGGAACCGTGTTTGAAGAATTTGTGGGTCACCAGGCCCTCTTCGATGATCTGACCCACCGTAAAGCGGGGGTTTAAACTGGAGTAGGGATCCTGGAAGATGATCTGCATATCCTTGCGAAGCCCCCGCATCTCCTTGTAGGAAAGTCTCGCCAGGTCGATGCCGTTGTCCACCATCTCCTCGTAGCGGGCAAACTCCGCATTGCCGTCGTACTTTTTCTTCAGGACCTCGAGACGGCTTTTGGTGTCGCCGATCTCCTTTTCTAACCCGGCGATCTGCGTATCGATCTTTCCGATCTCCGCTCTGGCCTTTGCTGCCTTGGCCTGGTATTTGTCATTGGCTCCGCCGATCTTGATCTCATGCTCGAAATGCTCGGCTTCCACCTGATGCTTCTTTTTCTTTTCCAGCAGCGCGTTGCGCTTTTTGTTTGCTTCGTAGATCTCCAGCAGGAGCTTTTTGCCCTCCGCATCGTCCTCCACAAAGAAGCCTCCCAGAACCTTCACGGCATTGCTCTCGCAGGTCTGGACTTCGCACCTGGCGATGGTCAGATCCTGCAGAAGGTAAAAATCCGCTCCGTCCTCTCCGCCGGCTTCCGCCACCTTTTTCTCCAGGCTCTGGGCCTTCTGCACCGCCTTCTCGTAGCGCTTGCGGTACTTGTCCGCCTTTTTGATGGTGTCCTTCACATAGGCGGGAGAAATGTCATCGATGGTGGATCCGTAGTACAGGGTGCACCCGGCAGTCTGGGGATAGAGCTGCAACAGGACGCGCCCTAACGTGGATTTTCCGCATCCGGACTCTCCCACGACGCCCAGGGTCTCGCCTTCGTAAATGTCTATGGAGATATCCTCATTGGCTCTGACATAAAGCTGCTGCTTCTGAAAGATGGAGGACTTGGCCACAGGAAAGTATTTTTTAAGATTCGTGATGGATAACAATTTTTTGGTGCTCTGCACTGTTCCTGACCTCCTTCTCGGGATAGAAGCATCTGACCTTCTGGTCCGGGGCCACCCGGATGAGAGGCGGCTCCTCCTGCAAACATTTCTCGGTGCAATATTTGCATCTGGGTGCGAATTTGCATCCCTTGGGCAGGGCCAGCGGATGCGGCACCACACCGGGGATGGGCTCTAATCTGTCTGTCTCCGCATCCAGCCGGGGGATGGAGTTCATCAGCCCCTCGGTGTAGGGATGGGAGCATTTCTGCTTATGAAAGATCACGGAGCTGGGTGCATGCTCCACCACCTGTCCGCAGTACATGACCGCCACATCATCCGCCATCTCGTTGATGACACCCAGGTCGTGGGTGATGAAGATGATGGCTGCATTAGTGGTCTTTTTCAGCTCGTTCATGAGCTTCAGGATCTGGGCCTGGATCGTCACGTCCAGAGCTGTGGTGGGCTCGTCCGCAATGAGGATCTTGGGCTTGCAGGCCAGCGCCATGGCGATCATCACACGCTGACGCATACCGCCGGAGAGCTGGTGGGGATACTGTTTGATCACCACCTGCGGGTTGGGGATCTGTACATCCTCCAGCATTTTGATGGCCTGTTCATGAGCCTGGGCCTTGGTCATCCCCTGATGGATGATAAAGGGCTCGGAGAGCTGTCTGTCGATGGAAAAGACCGGATTCAGGCTCGTCATGGGCTCCTGGAAAATGACGGAGATCTCATTGCCGCGGATCTGGCACATTTCCTTTTCGGAGAGTCCCACGATGTTGCGTCCGTCGAAGAGGATCTCTCCGCTTTCGATATAGCCGTTGCCGTCCAAAAGACGCAGGATGCTCATGGCGCTGACGGACTTTCCGGAACCGGACTCACCCACGATGCCGATGGTCTTCCCCTCTTCCAGGGTGTAGGACACATCGTTTACGGCTTTCACGATCCCTTTCTTGGTCTTAAAAAAGGTATGCAGGTTTTTGACTTCCAGTAATGCCATTCCCGTTCCTCCTTACTACCTGTCACTGCTGGACTTGGGGTCCATGACATCACGGATGGTATCTCCGATGGTATTGATGCACACGCCCACGAAGATCAGGATCCCGGAGGTAAACACCCACTGCCACCAGAAGTTCTTTGCCGCAGTCGCGTTGCTGGCCTTGGTCAGCATATTTCCCCAGCTGGGCTGCGGGTAGTTGACGCCGAAGCCCAGGAAGGAAAGACCCGTCTCCGTCTGCATGGCCGCAGCGAAGCTCAGGGTCATGCTGACTAAGATCACGGTGATGATATTGGGCAGGATGTGCTTGAAAGCGATCCGACCCTCTTTGACACCCATGGCCTGCGCCGCCGTGACATACTCGCTCTCTCTGGCCACCAGGATCTGGGCGCGGGTGATGTTGGCAAACCCGGGCCACCCCAGGATCTCCAGGACAACCATGATCAAAAAGAGCCTTTGATTCGTGGTCAGGGACATCTGCGCGATGAGAGAGGTCAGGATCAGCATGATGGGGATGGTGGGCAGGGAGCTGAACACCTCCGCGATACGCATGATGAGGATATCCACCCAGCCGCCGTAGTATCCGGAGATGCATCCCAGGGACACGCCGATGAGGATCTCGATGATGACGGCGACTGCACCCACGGTCATGGTGATGCGGCCGCCTGCGATGATCCGCTCGAAGATATTGGCACCCACATCATCGGAGCCCAGAGGGAATCCCTTGAAGCCCCAGGCATCGATATAATCACCGTTTGCATCCACCGCGTAGCTCTGGAAGGCACCGGTGTAGATCTTCGCCACATTGTCCAGAATGGGCGCTTCCGCCTGATAGTAATGGTCTCCGCCGAAGGAGTACACATTCCCGTGGTTGGTCAGTGCGGTGAAATGATAGTTCCCCGCCTTGATGTCCACAAAGCGTTCATCCTCCTCCAGCCCGGGGGCCTTTGCGCCCTCCGGCAGGCTGCTGACCGCCAGATCCGGCACCTCGATGCTGTCCGCGGGGAAGTCCCCGGTGAGGGCGATGGTCCCGTCGTCCAGAAGCAGGCAGATGCTGGCAGTGGTGGCGGTGATCTCTTCGATCTTACGGCCGTTTAAGAACTCGAACATCTTCTGGGTCTTCCCGCCAATCTTGGTCCGGGCCATGTCATACAAGCCCCGGGTGCCGGTGTAGATACCGTTTCTCTTGTTGGTGATGCCCACCACATAGTTCAGGGTAAAATCCACATCGGCGATGTCTTCCTTACCGATGAAATTTTCCATGTTGGAATAGGTTTGCTTGTTGCCCCAGATGTAGATCCGGCCGTCATCCATGAGGATGGCGGTGGCCTGGTATCCGCAGGTCAGCTTCTTCACGTGTGCCAGATCCACGCCGTTCTCGTAGAGCTCTTCCGGCATGGCCTCGATGGTACTGCTCTCGATGGAATTCTGGCTGCGTCCGTACTGGCCGAAGCGGTCGCTTCCCCAACCGTAGATCTTTCCGTCCTCGCCGATGGCGATGATATGGTCCACACCGGCAGCCACCATGGCCATCTTGATGTCACGATACTCCGCAGGCACCTTCACGTTCATGCCGGAGGCCCCCAGCTCCGTGCAGCCCCAGACATAGACCTTGCCCGCGTTGGACAGACCCACGGAGAAGGGGCCGTAGCTGTCGATCATCTTGATATCGTTCTTCAGCTCCGAGGGCACGCTCATCATGGTGAGGTTCGGAGGCAGATTTTTCAGCGTCACCTCCGTGTAGGCGTCGTAATACTTGGGCATAAAGAGCGGTCCGATGAACACGGTGAGGAACATGAACACCACCACAAAGAATGCCACCACGGCAAACTTTCTCTCCAGATAGCCCTGGAATGCCTGCCTGGCGGGGCTGACGATGAACTCGGAGTCGTCCGGTTTTTTGTCCTCTTCCTCCGCAGACGCGTTGCGGGGGAACCACTTCTCCTCGTATTTCAGTCCCATGAAAACACGTACGAACCAGCGCGCGAGTTTCCGGAAGATATTCTCGGATTTTCTTTTTTTCTGATCCTTTTTCGCCATGATGCACTCCTTACTTGCTGATCCGGACTCTGGGGTCGACGATGCCGTAGCACAGGTCGATCACCAGGTTTGCCACAAGGCCGATGAACACGAAGATGACCTGGATGAACATGATCATATCGTAGTCGGCGGTTTTGGTGGAGTTAAACAGGAGCAGTCCCATGCCCTTGAACCCGAACATGCTCTCCATAAAGATGGCACCGCCGATGATGCTGAAAAAACCTCCCACGAAGACCGATACCAGCGGGATCAGTGCATTTCTCCAGGCGTGGGAGTAGATCACCGCCTTCTGGGACAGGCCCTTGGCTCTCGCGGTCCGGATGCAGTCAAGCCCCAGGGCGTCCAGCATGGATGCCCGGGTGATCCGGATGTTGTAGGCCAGTCCGCTGAAGATCAGGCAGATGGTGGGAAGGGAAATATGCCAAAGAGTATCCAGCACTTTCTTGGCTCCCTGATAATCGCTTCCCGGGGTCTTCATGCCGGCCACCGGGAACCATCCCAGAATGGAGCTGAAAAGCAGGATGAACAGAATATAAATGATAAAGCTCGGTGTGGAAAAGCCCACCAGGGAGAAGGCCTGCACCCCTCTGTCAAAGGGGGTGTTGCGCCTTACCGCGCACTTGATGCCAAGCGGGATGGTGATGGCGAGGATAAAGATCTCCGACACCAGACCGATGAGCATGGAATTGCGCAGGCAGGGTCCGATCACCTGGATCACCGGAGCGTTGTATTCATAGGAATGTCCGAAATTGCCCTGGAAGATCCCATTGCACTTTCCGTCATAGAAGGGATAGACTCCTACCCATCGCAGGTACAGGATGACGGTGTTGTCCGTGTCCGTTCCGTACAGGCGCTGATATTTGAGATAAAGCTCGTCGAACTTCGTTTCTCTCTCCGCCGCAGGAATGCTGTTCTTCAGTCCCTGGATCTCCGCCTTTGCATCGGTGTATGCACGGTTGGCCGGCATCAGTCTGTACAGGCTAAAGAGCAGGAAGGTCAGCAGGATGAACACGACGATGATATACAGACATCTCTTTGCAATGTATCTTCCCATTGATAAAAACCCCTCAGTTCTTGTTCTTCTCTTCGGGAACTCCTATCCCGAAAAACAGCATCCGGCAGCGGAAATGCCGCCGGATGCTTTCTGGTATTTCGTTGGTGCTTCGGTTAGAGCGAGCCGATTACTTCAGCCAGAAGATATCGGCGGAATCCTTGATGTAGTATGCGGAATAATCGTCATACATGGAAGGATTGATGGTCAGGTTGTAGCTGTAGTCATACACTGCGGAGTTGAATCCGGTAGCGAAGTTGAATGCACAGTACATCGGAGATCCCGAATAGTAGCCGTACACTGCAGCCTGATAGAGCTCATCCAGCATGGGAGCGAAATCACCGGTGGTGTTGTAGACTGCCATGCCTGCGGTGCGAACGTTGTCGTTCTCCTTGAAGCCGGTCTGAAGCAGATCGGTGAACTCGTTGTCCACGGTGCCGTACCAGTTGATGACCAGCGGCATGTAGTAGTCGCCGTTCACCTCGGTGGTCTTGTAGGTGCCATCCACGGACTGGTAGTTCTTATCATTCTCGGTGATGACATCGCCGGGGATCTTCTTGTAACGGATGCCCTCGACATAATCGGAGCCGTCAGCAGCGTAAACCCAGCCGCCCTCTTCCAGGACTGCGATGGCACTGTCAGCACTGGTGGCATAAGCGTTCAGGGTCATGCCCTGCTTGCTGGCTGCCTGGTACATCCAGGAACCGGTGTAGTAGGGGCCGTCCACAACGCCGCCGTAGCCGCCGGTGAAGTCCTTTGCGAACTGACCGCGGTTCATGCAGTAAGCGATGGCCTGACGGACCTCAGCAAACTGAGCCGGGCCGTAGTCAGCACGGAAGCCAAGCTTTCCGTAGCCTGCACGGCTGTAGTGAATGTAAGCGTAAGCGCCGTCGGAGCCGTCTGCAAGAGCCAGAGCTTCGTCGGTAGCAGCGCCGCCGGTGATGCCGGAGATGATGTCCAGACCGCCTGCCTTGAAGTCCTCAAGCTGGGTAGCGGAAACCACCTTCTTGTAGATGATCTTCTCGATGGCAGGAACGGTTCCTTCGTAGTTGCCCTTGAAGTTGGGGTTCTTCACCAGGACAGCGGAGCTGTCGGTGGTGTCGAAGCTCTTCACGCAGTAAGGGCCGGAGTAAGGATACTTTGCGTAAGCCTCCTCGCTGGTATCGGTAGCGGTAGCCTTGATGATGGCAGCCACCTTGTAATCGTCTCCGCTCTTCTCATAGAAGTTGTCGGTCAGATAGCAGCCGTTGCCGTCATCCATGATGTCCGCATCGCCAAGCCACATTGCAGGATAGCTGGGGCTGAAGGATGCGTAGGTGATGTCATAGAAGTAAGGGATGTAATCCGGAGAGATGGTCACGGAGAAGGTGTAGTCGTCCAGGAGCCGGAAGCCTGCCATCTCCTTGGTGCCCTCGGTGCTGTCCGGGCCGGTGTAGGCATTGTAATCCTCATAGCCCACAACAGTCAGACCCTGCACCTGGCTTCCGGAAGCCTGGGTCGCAACCTGGGTGTAGAAAGCCATGGGGAATACAAGGTAATCCTTTGCGGTGATGGGAGTTCCGTCGGAGTACACCAGATCATCCTTGATGGTGATGGTGAAGGTCTTGGAACCGTCGTCATTTACCACATCCTCGTGGGAAGCCACAACGGTGTCGTTCCACTCGTAACCGCCTTCCTTGTTCTTGGAAACGGTCTCGAGGCCGGTGATCAGGGTGTTGACATCATTGTCAGCTGCGCCCGGGCTGCTCTTACCAAAGGTAGGATACCGGAACTGACCGGAAAGCTCGGTGGAGTTGCCGATGATGATATCGTTGTCATCCTTTGCGGAAGTCCAGTCGATCAGAGCGTCGGCGGGGCTCCAGTAAGGGTTGGTGGGATTCTCCTGAACCTGACCGATCTTTGCGTTGTACAGATCATAGTACTCGTTGGAGTAAAGGGGAATCTCGGGAAGGAGTGCGTTCCAGCGGGTGATGTAGAGTCTCCACCATGCTGCATACACATCGTCCTCGGTTGCATACTCCCCGGCAGGAGTATTGTTGTAGACCATTGCGAAGGAAAGGAAATCCAGTCCCAGCAGGTGCTGCTCGCCGTCCACGGTGATGTAGCCGAACCCGGTGTCGGGATCCTCGGTCACATCCGCGATGGTGATGTCCTTACCAACATGATCGTACAGGGATTCGTAGTCGGTGCCGTACTCCTTGCTGCCAAGGGTCATGACATCGAACTCATCGAACCAGTACTTTTCTGCTTCCGTGGGCTCAGCTGCGGGTTCCGCAGGAGTCTCGGTCACAGTGGTGTCCGTTGCAGCAGGGGTCTCTGCCACGGTCTCCGTTGCTTCGGGCTGTGCAACGGGGGTGCCTGTCGTCTGCTTTCCACAGCCGGTCATCATGCCGCAAACCATGGAAAGAGCCAGAACAGACGCGAGTGCTTTGTTCCACTTTTTCATAACTTTTTCCTCCTTATGAAATTCAATCTATTTTACGTCCGAAATTTTTCCGGACATAGATTGCCGGATGGCCGTATTCCGGGATAAACGGAATTTAACACTTTAGTATCCCAAAATAACTTCGAAATTATAGCATAGAGAGTAAAATAAATCAAGAAGACCGCGGAAATCCCCGAAAATACTGGATTGTTTCACAGGCATTTTCGGTCCAAGTTTTCGTTGAACCCCCGTCAAAAGAATGATACAATAAACCAAATGGTTTTCCGTTTCGTCTGAAAAAATTTTCGGAGGTACATTCTATGGACGCTATTTCCTGCATCAAAGGTCGCCGAAGCGTTCGCCGCTTCGAGGAAAGACCCGTTTCCCACGAGCTTCTGGAACAGATCATCGAAACCGCAAGTTACGCACCCAGCTGGAAAAACACCCAGGTGGCCCGCTACATCGCTCTGGAGGGGGATGCGAAGGAAAAGCTCTCCCACTGCACCACCATCTGGGAAGGCAACGGCAATATCATCCGCAATGCCCCCATGGTCATCGCTCTTTGCATGGTGACCGGCCGCAGCGGTTATGAGCGGGACGGCTCCTTCTCCACTTCCAAGAAGGACGGATGGCAGATGTTCGATACGGGTATCGCTTCCGAAGCCTTCTGTCTGGCAGCGTATGAAGCCGGTCTCGGCACGGTGATCCTGGGACTCTACGACGACAACGCCGCAGAGGTCATCGGTGTTCCCGAAGGTCAGGAGCTGGTAGCCCTGATCCCCATCGGGTATCCCGCCGAGGAACCCACAGCGCCGAAGCGCAAAGGCGTTACCGATCTTTTATCTTACAGAGAATAATCAATCAGGTGCCGGGAAGGACCCCTTCCCAGGCACCTGTTTTTCAAAAAGGAGAGACACATGCGACATCTGATGAGCCCCATGGACTTTACCCCCGAGGAGCTGGACCGGCTCTTCGACCTGGCCGAGAACATCAAGGACTTCCCGGCCAAATACGCCCACGCCTGTGATGGACGGATCCTGGCCACCTGTTTCTACGAGCCCAGCACCCGGACGCGTCTGTCCTTCGAAGCGGCCATGACGAGGCTGGGAGGCCGCGTCATCGGATTTTCCGACGCCGCATCCTCTTCCGCCGCCAAGGGCGAAAGCGTCTCGGATACCATCCGGGTCATCTCCGCCTATGCCGATATCTGCGCCATGCGGCATCCCAAAGAAGGTGCCCCCATGGTGGCAGCCTCCCGCTCCGGGATCCCGGTGATCAACGCCGGTGACGGCGGCCATCAGCATCCCACCCAGACCCTGGCGGACCTGATGACCATCCGGAGTCTCCACGGAAAACTGGGGAACTTCACCATCGGTCTGTGCGGGGACCTGAAATTCGGCCGCACGGTCCACAGTCTCATCTCCGCCCTGGTGCGCTATGAGGGCATCCGGTTCATCTTCATCTCCCCGGAGGAGCTCCGGGTGCCGGACTATATCACCTCCATGCTGACGGAAAAAGGGATCCCGTATGAGGAGGTGATCCGTCTGGAGAATGTGATGCCACAGCTGGATATGCTGTACATGACCCGGGTCCAGAAGGAGCGGTTCTTCAACGAAGAAGATTATGTCCGGTTAAAGGACTTCTATATTCTGGATACGACGAAGCTGGCGCTGGCCAGACCGGATATGCTGGTGCTGCATCCGCTGCCCAGGGTGAACGAGATCTCGGTAGAGGTGGATGATGATCCCAGAGCGGCGTACTTCAAGCAGGTGGAGTACGGGATGTATGTGCGGATGGCGCTGATCCTGACGCTGCTTGGGATTGAAGTGTAGGTTTTCGTGCGACTGCCCGGGCAGGTCGGCGTCAGTGGGATACACAATACAAGGAGAAACGATATGTTAAACGTTGGAAAGATTGAAGAAGGGTTTGTGCTGGATCATATCCAGGCCGGCAAGAGCATGAGCATCTATGAGCATCTGGGGCTGGCAGAGAAAGACTGCACCGTGGCCATGATCATGAATGCCCGGAGCCAGGTCATGGGCAAGAAGGATATCCTGAAGGTGGAATGTGACATTGAGACGCTGGATCTGGATGTACTGGCCTTTATCGATCACAACATCACCATCAATGTCATCAAGAACGGCGAAATCGTGGAAAAGCGGGTCCTGTCTCTCCCGAAGGAAGTGAAGAATGTCATCCGGTGCCACAATCCCCGGTGCATCACCTCCATCGAGCAGGGGCTGCCTCACATCTTCGTGCTGGCGGATGAGGAGAAAGAGATCTACCGCTGCAAGTACTGCGAAGAGAAGTATTCCGAAAAATAAACCGGTCCGGTGAACGATCACTCTTCCGGGTGTTTTTTGAAATCTCTCGCTTTTTCTTTCAGTTCTTCCAGACTTTCTTTGTATTCCGGAGCCACCATGGTGGGGTTATCACTGATGAGGTGACGCAGGATAAAGTCCTTCATGGAGGTCAGGTATCTGTTTTCTCCGACGATCTGTCCGAAGCGCTGACGCAGCTCCAGGAATTCGTCCCTGGCCGCCCTCAGGGCGTCCATGGACTTTTCGGAGACCCTGTTGTTTTTTATCAGATCCGTGAGAAACTCCAGTTTGTCTCCCACACTGTCCCGGATCCCGTCATAGCGCGCCTGCGCACCTGCCGCGATAGCGACTTTTTTCTGCGTATAGGCCTGGTCCGCCAGGGCGATGATCACATCCAGACGCTTTTGCATCAGCAATAGCTCATGCTTGGCGGATTCCATCTTTTCCAGAATGATCCGCAGATCGATGGCCGCCTTCACGCTTAAGGTAACATCGATGACCCCGATGACGGCACAGACCTCGATGAAGATCCGCAGAAACCCCATGGGGACCCACAGGATGAACCGGTCCAGGTAGGGATGCACGAACTGGGTCTCTGCCACCGTGAACACGCCCCAGAGGAGCGAGGCCGACAGGCAGATGAGGCCGTCGATGTTAAACTTTTTGTCCGAATAGTCCCAGTAGCGGATCTTAAACGCCTTCAGCATCAGCACGCCGGTGAAGTACTCCAGAAAGGAGGGGGCGAACACTCCCACCAGGTACACCAGAAGGATGTTCCCGTCGCACAGATTCGCGATGCTCACCATGAGCACGCCGCCGAATCCATAGAGCGGAATGATGGGGCCCCGCAGGAACCCCCGGCTCACCAGGTGCCTTTCCACGATGGAGCAGTACACCGTCTCCCACACCCAGCCGAAGATGCTGAAGATCAGGAACAGAAGCAGCCACTGATAGCGATTGTACACATACATGTCGGTTCCTCAGGTGAAGTTGATCACGGCATCCTTGGGTTCTCTGGACTTTTCCACCGTCACGGCGTGGAGCACAGGCCCCTCTCCCTCATAATCCGGGAAGTATTCCTTCTCCACCTTTGCGGTCACCACCACCCATTCCTTGTCCTTCAGTTCCTTCGCCCGGTCATACTTGCATGCATAGCCGAGGAATGCCATATCCTGGGCGCAGCAGGTCATGGCCATCCGCCCCGGGATAAAGTATCCTTCCGGGAACTCGGGCGGGGTCATGGCCATCGCCTGGAATACCAGGGTCTTCCCCACATAGCGCTCCGGATGATCCATGGCGTCCAGATACCAGATGCCGTAGGTATTGGAGTCCAGCGTAAGCTCCGTGGCCTTCAGATCGTAGGGAAGATCCTCTTCGAAGATCTCATTGATCTCCCCGTCCTTGTCCTCAAAGACCACCTCCGCACCGGGATTCACCGCACGAACATTGCGGCGGTAGGTGGGAAGCTGATCACGGCAGGTATCGCAGCGGTTAAAGATGATGAGCTCGGACTTGCGGATCTGCTCCGCCAGCAGGGACTTCATGTTGGTGTAATACATGGGGAAGGTGGATCCGTCGATCATGGTGATCTGCTGTTCTACCTTCCAGTACCAGGGGAGCTTCAGCTCCTTATAGTTCCACATGCCGTTCCATTCGATGATGATGCGGTCCGGTTTGTGTTCCTTTTCGATGGCCGTGAGCTTCACGGGATCGGTATCCGCCACATCCTCCAGCACCACGAGGTCCACATTCGCCTGCTTCAGAAGATCCGCAGGGTATTCCTTTTCCCCCTCCTCACAGACCAGGAGCAGGGTTTTTCCTTTGATCCGGAAGTAGGGCTGGCCGAGGGTAAAGGTGATAAACTCGGTCTTGCCGCTTTCCAGAAATCCGTTGATGACATAAACGCTTTTCATTTCCAGACACCTCAAATCCGGTCATCCTCTTTATGCAAAGAGCTGTGCCAGTTTCTCCTCTTTCAGCTCCGCGCCGATGACGCAGATCTTGCCGGTGACCTGAGGACGTCCCTCCCGGACCTCCTGCTCTTCCGGCACATAATCGTAATAGATCCAGGTTCCGTCCTGGGCAGGAACCATACCCTTGGCCCGGAGGATCTGTCCGTACTCTCCGCTGTCCAGCGCGGTCAGGATGCTTTCAATGCGCTCCTTCGTAAACTTCGTGGGCGACTCGATCCCCCAGCTGGTGAAGATCTCATCCGCATCATGGCCGTGATGATGGTGATGATGGTGCTCATGATCATGATGGTCATGATGATCGTGATCATGTTCGTCATCGTCGTCGTCATCGTCATCATCGTCGTGGTGATGATGGTGATGGTGTTCCTCTTCATCGTCGTCATCATCGTGATGGTGATGATGGTGTTCTTCCTCATCGTCATCGTCATCATTGTCATCGTCGTGATGATGATGGTGATGGTGCTCGTCGTCATGATGGTGATGATGCTCATGCTCCGGCTCGGCCTTGGCCTTCTCCATCATCTCCGCCAGCAGGTCATCAATCTTGTCCGCCCCCTCGATGGTGGCCAGCACGTCCTTTCCGTCCAGCTCCGCCAGCGGAGTGGTGATGATGGTGGCCTTCTGGTTGTGCTCACGGATCAGCTCCACCACTTCCTTGATCTTCTCTTCGGAGACCTTATCGGTACGGCTCAGGATGATGGTCCCGGCGTACTGGATCTGGTTTACAAAGAACTCTCCGAAGTTCTTGATATACATCTTCGCCTTGGAAGCGTCCACCACAGCCACTGCGCTGTTGATCTCCACATCCAGGCTTCCGGCGGTGCGCTCCACCGCCTTTAACACATCGCTGAGCTTCCCCACACCCGAAGGCTCGATGAGGATCCGCTCCGGTGCATAGGTCTCGATGACCTCCTTCAGGGAAGTTCCGAAATCTCCCACCAGGCTGCAGCAGATGCATCCGGAATTCATCTCCTTGATCTCGATGCCGGACTCCTGCAGGAATCCGCCGTCGATGCCGATCTCACCGAATTCGTTCTCGATGAGGACGGTCTTGCTGCCGTTTAAGGCTTCCGATAAAAGCTTCTTGATCAGGGTGGTCTTGCCGGCTCCGAGGAATCCGGACACCACATCAATCTTTGTCATGATGATCGCCTCCTATTTCTTGCATGTAAAACAATTGATATACCAAAACATTACCCCTATTTAAGAACTTTCCGCCGGAAATGTCAACCAAAGGGGCTCCGGGGAAAATGAAAAAAGCATAAACAGGGGACGGAGGGAAAAGGGGACGGTTCCGGATCGCCAAAGTGCGGCGATCCGAAACCGTCCCCTGTTTCCATCTTTCATGATGAGCGGAACGATAAGCCGGGTTCTGTCGTTGGATGATCATCTATCTGGCCCGTACGTTGCCGTACGGATCTAGCGACCTACCTGAAGGACGGCCGGGCAGACCTTACGCAGCGGTGCTGCGTCGCTTCGCGGGGAAGCGTGCCTTCGATTTGGTCTTGCTTCGGATAGGGTTTACACAGCCTTGCCCGTTACCGGACAAGCGGTGGTCTCTTACACCGCCTTTTCACCCTTACCGGCCCCGAAGGACCGGCGGTTCTTTTCTGTTGCACTGGCCCGGGAGTCGCCTCCGCCGGACGTTATCCGGTATCCTGCCCTGTGAAGCCCGGACTTTCCTCACCTTCCGAAGAAGGTGCGATCACCTGTCCCGCTCAAGTGGGTATTATATTCCATGCCTCCCCAAAACACAACCTGTAAAGGGCCAGGCCCCATTACAAAAGTGTGACATCGTGTAACATTTTCTTAATGGGGCCTGGTCCAAATCGAAGATTTTGGGCTAGGCAAAGACGAAGCCTTCGGCCGGGAGTTTTGCGAAGCAAATACTCCAAGCTGAAAACGCAGTTTTCAGCCTATACGCGGAAACAACTCCCTCCCACAAACTCTCTGCAAAGCGAATTGTTGGGCAGGAATTCACTGGGCACGCTGAGGAAGTAGTCCAGGAATTTCAGCAGACGCTTGGCCTCGTAATACTCCGGATCCTCCTTGGTGATGTTGAACAGCAGCGGCTCCGCGAAGGGCTTTAGCACTGCCAGTTCGTAGATGAGCACCGAGTTGAACATCACATCCGCCTCCTCCTGGAAGGGGAAGATATTCTCCTCCTCACCGCGGCGGACGGAGGGCCACATTCCGATGGTGCGCTTTGCGTCGGAGCCGCGGGTACGGGCATCCCGGACGATGCGGCGAAGAAGTCTCGCATCCGTGGTGGAGATCCGGTTGTGCTCGTCCACATTGATGCTGGTGAGGGCGCTGATGTAGATCTTGAACTTGCTCTCATCCGGCAGGGCGTAGGACATCTTGTCATTGAGTCCGTGGATCCCCTCGATCACCAGGATATCATCGGGCCCTAACTGCAGGTAGTTGCCGTTGTACTCCCGTCTGCCGATCTTGAAGTTGAAGCTGGGAAGCTCCACTCTCTCGCCGTCCAGGAGCTGTAACATGTCCTCATTGAACTTCTTCGTATCGATGGCCTCGATGCATTCGAAATTGTAATTGCCGTCCTCATCCAACGGGGTGTCCTCCCGGTTGACGAAATAATCGTCCACCGCCACGGGATGGGGGGTGAGGCCCATGGTGCGCAGCTGGATGGAGAGCCTGTGGGAAAAGCTGGTCTTTCCGGAGGAGGAAGGTCCCGCGATCATGACGAATTTCACATTCCCGCGCTCCGCGATCTGCTTGGCGATCTCGCCGATGCGTCTCTCCTGCTCCGCCTCCTGCACCAGGATCAGATCATCCGTGCGTCCGTTGCAGACCCACTCGTTCAGATCCCCCACGTTCTGAAGGCCCACATTCTTGCACCAGACATGGGCAGCCTGGAAGGTATTGTAGAGCTTTCGCTTTTCCGTGAAGGGCTCCACCTCCAGGGGTTTTCTCTTATTGGGCAGGGCCAGCATAAACCCGGTATCGTAGGCAAAGAGATCAAAATACTTCACCATCCCGGTGTGGGGCAGCATGTATCCGTAGAAATAATCATAATACCCGTCGATCTCGTAGATGTTCACCCGGGAGCTTCTGCGGTACCGGAAAAGCTTTGCCTTGTCATGCATCCCCAGGTCCTCAAACAGATCCAGCGCATCGTCGATGCCGTAGGAACGCTTCATGATGGGGAGGTCTGCCTCCACCAGCTCCAGCATGCGCTTTTTGATCTTCTCCGCATTCTCCGGCGTGGGCTCCAGATTTCCCTCGGGATTGAGGAAATGGGCATGTCCGATGGTAAAGTCCACCCGGCAGGCATTGGCCACCTCACCGCCGAAGACATCAAAGACCGCCTTTAACATCAGTGCCAGCGCGGAACGCACGTAGGTCATATGCCCCACATTGTCCTTCAGGGTAAAAAAGCCCACTTTCCCGCTTCTGTTCACCTTCTTAAACAGCTCCTGGATCTTGCCGTTGATGCACACGGCCCCGATGGGACAGTCGAAGCGGTCCTGATACAGCGCCGCCACCTCCTCCCAGGTCGTTCCTTTTTCAAACTCTCTTCTCTCTCCGAAGATCTCCAGTTCAAACCCCATTTGTCACCTCCAAAACATGCTGTGCCAGCCGGTTCATCCGGCACCGTTCCATAAATTCTTCCACCCTGTCTTCCCGGACGCTTCGTTGTGACCGAAGCTGCGAGATCACATTCTCCAGCCTGATCTCCTCCCTTTGCAAAAAAACGGACAGTCCCCGGTCCTCCAGAAGAAGATCCGCGCCGTAGCGGTCTGCCAGGAGCCCGGCGGCTCCGGCTTCTTCTCCCAGCAGCTTTTCCAGCCGTTCGATCCGGTTTCTTCGCGTGGACCCGTCTGTTAAAACCGCATTTTCCACATCCTCCGCGGGCAGGACCCGGATGGCGAGATACTCTTTACCGTCCTCAAACGCCGTTTCGCTGCGGTCCTCGGCCAGATGATTTTCCCGCAGGAAAACCCGGAATTCCTCCAGCTCCGACTGGGGCTGCAGCACCAGGTAGTCCAGCCCGGAGACGATGTTCCTTCCCTTCGTCAGGATCCGCTGCATCAGCGCCCCGCCCATTCCGGCGATGAGGGCGCTCCGGATCTCTCCTTCCGCGAAGGCCTCAAATCCGTCGCTGATCCTGGCTTCGATCCGATCCTCCAGGCCTGCCTTTCGGATGTGCTCCCGGGCTCTGCCTAAGGGTCCGCTCCGCACATCCGCTGCGATCACATGTTCGCAGATCCCCCTTCGGATCAGCTCGATGGAGACGAATCCGTGATCGCACCCGATATCCGCCGCACATGCACAGGGGAGCATCAGCGACAGATTCTTTTCCATCCTCTTGGAAAGCGGCATCGCCTTACTCCAGGTAATCCTTCAGCTGCTTGCTGCGGCTGGGATGACGGAGCTTGCGAAGGGCCTTCGCCTCGATCTGCCGGATCCGCTCACGGGTGACGTTGAACACCTTGCCCACTTCCTCCAGGGTGCGGGCTCTGCCGTCATCGAGACCGAAGCGAAGGCGCAGAACCTTCTGTTCTCTCTCGGTCAGGCTGGAGAGCACCTTGTCCAGCTGTTCGCGAAGCAGCATCTGGGTGGCTGCGTCCGCGGGTGCGGGGACATTGTCGTCCTGGATGAAGTCGCCCAGATGGCTGTCCTCCTCCTCACCGATGGGCGTCTCCAAAGAGACAGGCTCCTGGGAGATCTTGAGGATCTCACGGACACGGTCCACGGGCATGTTCATCTCCACCGCGATCTCTTCCGGAGAGGGCTCTCTTCCCAGCTCCTGCAGGAGCTGACGGCTGACGCGGATCAGCTTGTTGATGGTTTCCACCATATGCACGGGGATCCGGATGGTCCGGGCCTGGTCCGCGATGGCGCGGGTGATGGCCTGCCGGATCCACCAGGTGGCGTAGGTGGAGAATTTGTATCCCTTCCGGTAATC
>JAFYFY010000022.1 GCA_017543485.1 Lachnospiraceae bacterium
CCTGAGCGTACTCATCAAAGTAGTTATACTGGATCTGGCAGAAGTCCCAGTCATAGTCCTCCAGGATCTTCAAGAAGCCCTCGGTATTGCCATGGTAGCTGAAGCCGATGTTCCGGATCCTGCCGCTCTCCTTTTTCTCCCGGATCCAGTCCAGGATCCCCACCTTTTTCAGCTTCTCCCACATGGCGATATCCGTCAGGTGGTGCATCAGGTAGTAGTCCACGCGGTCGGTCCGAAGACGGCTGAGCTGCTCCAAGAAATAGCGATCCAGGGCGGGCCTGCCGGTCACCAGATACTGGGGCAGCTTGGTGGCGATCTTGACCTTGTCCCGCAGGTGATTGCGCTCCAGGATCTCCCCCAGAGCGGCCTCGCTGCCGGGGTAGATATAGGCGGTATCGTAATAGTTGACCCCGGCCCTATAGGCCTCCAGGATCTCCTTCTCCGCCTTCTCAAGGTCGATCCCGCCGCCCTTGCGGCTGAACCGCATACAGCCGTAGCCCAGGACCGAGAGTTCCTCTCCTCGTCTGTCCTTTCTGTACTGCATGGCTCCTCCTCTCATTACGGGGCTTCCCGGACGGAACGCCCCGACACGCCTCTTCCCAATGTCCTGTCCTATCCTAAAGCATCTTTGTGTCCCCGTCAATAGGGGCTCCCCTTTCGGTCGGAGAAGATACACAGTCCAAAAACCAAAAGCAAAAGCGGAGTCCCGCATTCAGTGCGGGGTTCCGCTTCTTTGCCTGTTATTTCCTGCCGTCAGCCGTCCGGACATCGAAATCCGAACGATCGGTCTTTCCCGTCAGCTTCGGCAGCCAGTAGCTTTTGCCGTAAACCAGGATTTCCGCAACAATGCCCACGGGAATTGCCGCCAGCACATCCACCATGGAATGCTGCTTGACAAAGGTGGTGGCAAGGCTGATCAGGATCACCAGGAAGACCAGCAAAACCTTCCACCAGCGCGGGGCCTCTTTATCCTTCAAAAAGACCGAGGCGATGCCCAGGGAATAGGCCACATGAAGAGAGGGGCAGACGCCGGTTGAGGTATCAAAGGCGTATAGGCCGGTGAGGATCAGGGTGCAGAGATTGTGGTGCTCAAAAGTCTCCGGACGCAGATCCTGGCGGCTGGGATAGAGGATATAGGTGGTCATGGCAATGACCTGGGTGATGATGATGAATTTCTGCAGATCGGTAAACCTTTTGGGATCATAAATCCCGTAGTACAGAAGGGATCCGAAGCAGAGTACATACCAGAACACATAGGGAATGACAAAATACTCGCAGAAGGGGATGAGATCATCCAACGCCATGTGCATGGGATGGCAGGCCGACACCGGGATCAGATTCTCCGTGATAAAATACATGGAAAAGTAGAAAAGCCAGCCGCCCAGCCATTTGAGATGCCGAAACTCCGGGTCATTCAGCTTCCGAAAACGAAATTTTCTCAGATCAACCACGGGTCGTCTCATGATTCTTATCCTCACTTACGGTGTTATAGGGGTAAAGCCGCTTGGGAATGTTCCGGTAAGGGACCACACGATGTCGGGGCAGCGATATCGCCATTGCAGTGATGCGCTCCGTCATCTCCCGGGTGATGCGCTGCCGCTCCTCCTCAATGGGGCGAGAGGGGTCGAAGGTGACCGGCTCCCCAAAGAGGACCTTTTTCAGCCGGGGCGCGATATACATGGGGACGAAGCGAAGCTTCTCCCCGGTGCTGCGATAATACATCCGGGCCAATAGAGGATCAATCCGTCATGGAAGAGCGGGTACTCGCTTTCGAGCGGTTCCTTGACTTTAATCATCATGTCGACGAGCTGCCAGACGTCGGCC
>JAFYFY010000193.1 GCA_017543485.1 Lachnospiraceae bacterium
GCTCATATTCTGGCCGTAGCAGAGCTTACCCATATATCCGAAGAGGGTTTTGTTGTATCCGAAGTGGAACCTGCCGGCGGTACCGTGGGGTCCCAGCCCCACCGTCACCCCCGCGTCCTGGATGTGCTCATCCGGCCGCCAGAGCTTGGCTCCCACACAGGCCACATCGGCCCGCTGCGCATACATGAGAAGCTCCCGGATCCAGTCCGGTGTGCGCATCTGCACCTTCCCTCCCAGGAAGACCAGATACTCCCCGTCTGCGCGGCCTGCCGCTTCGTTTAACGCCGCGGCCTCCTCCCGCTTTCGCCTGACGGGCACCGTCAGAAACTCCGCATTCTTCCAGGTCGTCAGCTCCTTCAGTCGCTGCAGTCTCTCCTGTTCCTTCTTCGGACTGCCGTACTGCGCGACGATGACGCTCACCTTCGGATCCCCCTGGATGGCATAGCGGATCTGAAGGATGGTATCGAAGGCCGGGGTGGAGATGAGGGAAAAACCGTAGATCCCATGCCCGTTTAAATGGGCCGTCACCGCACCCTTTGTGGCCTCCACCGCGTAGCTTTTGGTGGACAGGTCCGCGGCGGTGCTGTTTTTGTGGGCCCGCCAGTAGTAAAGGAGCTTCGGTACATGGACGATCTTTTTCGCCCGGTCCGTGAGGCGCAGGATCATGTCGTGGTCCTGGGATCCGTCAAACTGCGGCCTGAACAGCTCTCCGTCGGATTGAAGAAGCTCTCTGGAGAAGGCGCTGAAATGACAGATATAATTATTCGCCCGGAGATTGTCCACCGCATAATCCGGCTTAAAGTGTATGGTCACCATATCATCCACGGTGAGGCCGTTGAAGGTGGTCTCATCGCAGTAGATGAAGTCCGCGTCCTGCTCGTTCACCACCTTCGCATACTCATAGAGGACGCTGGGGTGGAGCACGTCATCGTGGTCAAAGAGGGCGATATAGTCCCCGGTGGCCATTTTGAAGCATTCATTGGTATTTCCGGAGATCCCCAGGTTCTTGTCCAGCACCCGGTACCGGATCCTGGGGTCCGCCTCCGCATAGGATCTGCAGATCTCTCCCACAAAGCTGTGGGCCGGATCGGATCCGTCCGCCAGGCAAAGCTCCCACCCGCCGTAGGTCTGGGTGGTGACGGATTCGATCATCTCCCGAAGGAAGCTCTCCGGGGTGTTATAAAGGGGTACCAGGATGCTGAAGATCACCTTCCGGGGAAAAACCGTCTCCTCCTGCCTGCGTCTTTCCGCGGCGTCCGGGAAGGATCCCGTCCCGTGCAGCCGGGCCGCCTGTTTCATCAGGCGCCTGTGGCGGATCATCTGGGGCATGGTCCGGATACTGCCCAGCCTGCGGACGCTGTCGATGCGTCTGCGGACCCACTGCACCGCCTCCCGCAGGGGAGCCATGAGCCGGAACAGCCTGCCGCTCTTGACGGACCGGGACATGGCACGAAGGCGCTCTTCCTCCGCCCGGATGGCCTTTAGCTGCTCGGAGAGGACATACTGGCGCTCCCGCTCTCTTTCATATTCTGTTCTGGGGTCTGTCCGCTCCGGACGATCAGCCTCGTTTCCCATACTGTACGTTCCTGTTTTCGATTTTTTGTGATCCCGCATGTTCCGCCGGATCCGCTCTGCGGGCTGTCCCGCTTCCGGTTCTGCCGCGATCTGCGATGCGCATTTACCAGCCGGTCCTTCTTCTGACCTCCAACGTCTCCCCGGTCTCCTGCACGGCGGTATCCCCCTCCGGGGTCCCCAGCCGGATCCCGATGCGGTACGTGCCCTCCGGGAGGGCATCCTCCGCGATCCGCAGGAAAAATCCGCACATCTCGGCCTTTTTCGTCTCCGGGAAGGCCGCCGCCACATCCGGACGCCAGAAATCCGTGCCCACCGCCGCATAGGTGCCGCTTTCTCCCTCCAGGAAAAGCTCCTTCCTGGCCAGGGGGATCTCCTCCCCGGGGATCATGGCCCATCCGCTGACGGTGAAGGTGTCCCGGGATCCGGGATAGGGCGCCGGGTGCAGCTGCGCCGCATCGATCTTACAGCGGATCTTCCCGCCCCGGACAGGGTGCCCCTGCAGCTCTTCTCCTGTCACCTTCCGCACCGGGGTGGTCATGGTCACATCCCCCCAGGGGACCTGGTGATTGATAAAATACCCCGTGGCATTGTCCACCAGATGCGGATGATCGTAGGGGTCGTGTCTGCGAAACCGGGGATATCTGGCAAAGAGCCTCTCCTGTTCATCCGTCAGCCGCTTCCACTTCTCCGCGCTGACGATGTCCATGCCTCTGGTGAGGGACTCGTGATGCCAGAGGACCGCATCGCAGACCAGCACGTTCCGGTATCCGGCGGCCTCCATCCGCAGACAGAGCTCCACATCGTTGTAGGCCACCCGGAAGCTCTCATCCAAAGGAAAGCCCTTCCGGTCCGGGAACCCTTCCGCCAGCTCCCGTGCGGCCCCGCTCTCCAGTTTCCTTCGCTCCACCGCCAGGCAGGCTGCCGTCACCGCCAGCACATTCCTGGTGGCGCGGTTCATCCCGTGATAGATCACGGCATCGTCGGAATACTGGACCATCTTGTGGGAAGGGCCGTTTCGGAGCATGGCCACCCCGGCATGCTGGATCAGATCCGTCCCGGCGTAGATGAGCTTTGCCCCCACGCAGCCGGTCCCGGGCTGCAGGGCCTGTCCGGTCATGAGCCTAAGCCAGTCCTTTTCCAGGATCTCGATGTCATCGTTTAACAGGAGCAGGACCTGCCCCTTCGCCTCCCGGATCCCCCGGTTGCACATGGCGGAAAAATTAAACTCCGCAGGTTCATAGATATATTGAAAGTCATAGAGATTCCGCAGCTTCTCGTTCAGCGCCTTTGCCTCCGGCGCGCTGCCGTTGTCCACCACGATGATCTCCGCATGCGGCTCCGTTGTCCGCTCCCGGAAGGTCTTCAGGCACTTTTCCAGGATCTCCGGATGATCCTTTGTGAGGATCACGGCGCTCACCAGGGTCCCCTCCGGGATCTCGTAGGCGATGTGATAGCAGTTCTCTCCCTGTCCCTCCTCCAGGGTCCCCCGGACTTTTCTGCGGGAAAGAGCCCGCTCCCTGGCGGGAACGCAGTCCGCGCCGATGCCGGGAGTGTACCGGTCGAAGGGCAGGATCCCCCGGTCCGTATTGTGAAAGAGGACCTCCGGGATATGGACGATCCGCTTTGCACGCTCCGAAGCCTGCAGGCACAGGTCATAGGCCCGGGCCAGCGGCGTTTCCTCCTTTGCCCCTTCCGGGGAAAGCATCCCGAAGAGCTCTTTGGAAAAGATCACCGCATTTCCGAAATAAAAGTATCCCAGCAGGGTATCCGGCGAATAATCCGGCTTCAGCCAGGGCTCATCAAAGGTACCTCGCCGGTCCGGCGCTTCCCGGTCCGGGTCGCAAAAGTCCTCATCCCCGTAGAGAAGGTCCGCATCCGGCGTCCGCTCCAGCACACCCGCCAGGATCCCCGCTGCCTGCTCATCCAAAAAACCGCCCTTTGCGGTGAGGATCACGTAATCCGCCTCCGAGGCCAGGATCTCCCCAAACTTTTGGGCCAGATCCTCCCGGCAGACGGTCAGAAGCCGGTATTTCCCCGCATCCCCCAGCACCGGGGTGTGATCCTCCTGCCAGGCATAGTACGCATGGGCCTGCCGAAACACCGCCGTCTCATAAGCATCCCATTCCTTCCGCTCCCGTTCCTGCCGGTCCGCCTTCTCCTCCCCGGGGGCATCCTGCCCGGCGGGCAGCTTTCCCTGGGCCCGCAGCGCGGCTTCCTCCGCAGACTGCAGCACTGCTTCCGCGGAGGGCAGTCCTCCCTGCCCCTTCAGCTTTCGGATCCGGCTGATGGAGCGCAGGAGCGTGGTATTTTGCAGCTCCTCCACCCGGGCTTTCGCAAGCTCGATCTCCTCCTCCAGCCGGTGGTTCTGCTGCCGGATCAGTTTCAGCCTCTCTTCATGGAAAAAAGACCAGCCATATTGCTCAGTCGACATGCTCATCCTCTTCCGGCCCGTAACAGGCCCTTCTTCTTTCCGTCCCCGGCTGCGGGAGATGCCGCACGGGCCGCCTCCCCGCTTACTTCCGACACCGCCAGCTCCAGCTCCAGCCTGTTGGAGGGCAGTCTTTGCAGCTTCTCCAGGCTGCACAGAAGCTGGGGATCCTCGGTGTCAAACAGATAGATCCCGTCTCCCAGGGCCTGTCCCCCCACCGGTGTCAGGCTCCGTCCCGGTACCCTCCGGCCGTTCCACTTCAGATCCTTTACGATCACCAGGCATTTCCGGCTCCCGGGATCGATGCGCAGCGCCCTGCAGGCGCCGTCCACGGACAGCTCATAGGAACCGGAGGCGCCGTACTCTCCCTCGGTCCCCGGCACTCTCTCGGGAAATACGGAAGCCTCTTCCGAGAAGCCGCCGCCCCGATCCTCATAGATCTGCAGTCTGTCATTCCCCGCCTTCTTCCCGGCGGCGCCTTCCACCAGATCCTCCACGGAATAACATGCGTTTCCGATCCGTTCCCGCAGCTCTCCCAGCGCCAGATGTCCTTTGGTCACCCGCTTCTGGAAGGCCATCTCGTCCCGTCTGTACTCCTCCGCATTCTCCGGCGTGATCCCCATCTCGGACAGAAGGGTGTCCGGCTCACAGCATTCCCGGGATTCATCCTCCAGCAGATAGCAGTACAGCGCCCGAAAGGCCACCTGACGGGAGTCCTTCCGCTCCGGGAAGGTCCATTCGTAATCGATGACGGTCCAGGTATCCCCGTCCACCAGGATATTGGAAAAGATCAGATCATAATCCGTCACCGCCCGGTCCTCCCCATAGGAGATCCTGCGGACATATTCCCGAAACAGTCCGTGGAACCCGGGGATATCCCCGGCCGCCAGCCGTTCATCCAGGAGCTCTTCCAGAGAGACTCCCCGGGCAAAGGGAAAGGCCGCGCTCACCGGCTCCGTTCTGGATAGTTCACACTCCGCGATCCGCAGATCCCCTCCATCATACCTGTTACATAACAGGTCGTAACTTTCCTTCATCCGGCGCAGATGATCCTCTCCTGCTTTTGATAGCGGTCGTTTGACAATATAATCCTCCCGAATCTCCTCTCCGTCCACCTCACCGCAGAACTCCCGGATCTCCGTACAGATACA
>JAFYFY010000194.1 GCA_017543485.1 Lachnospiraceae bacterium
ACTCTCGGATCTTACGGGAGAGCTGGAGACGGCGGGACTGACGGATGTCTCCTTTGAAGACACCACCAGGGTCCGGGTGCCCTACGGTGCCCGCATCACCCTGGAGATCTCCGGCAAACTGGAGGGACAGGTAACCATTCATGAAGTACGCACATCCACGGCCAAATACAGGTAACCGCAGCGAAGGGAGCCTTTCCTGGGTCCCGGGGCTCTTTGCGGTCTGCTTTGTGACCATCCTCGTGGAATCCGTCATGACCTTCTATCGGTGCCGGGCAGCCTCGGATGCTCTGGAGGATGCCCTGAGCGGGTGCGCCATGGCAGCCGCCCTCATCGATGTGCAGATCTACGGGAGCACCCATGATCTGGTCATCGGAGATGCGATGGCCGCACGGGACCGGTATCTGGACGCCCTTCGGGAGGATCTGGGGCTGGACGCACAGATGCAGCCCGGTCCCGGGAGTCTCATAGACGGTCCGGTGTCGCTGGAGCTTTTCTGCGTCTATGACCTGCGGGGGAGCGAGCTGATACAGACCGCTCTGTATCCGGACGGAAGATCTGGGCAGACCACCGGCATCGCAGGGGTGCTCACCGCTCCAAACGGGCAGCCCGTCCCTTCCGCAGGCATCTACGGGGAGATCTCCTTCCCGGTGAGGCTCCCCTTCGGCATCCGGGTAATGGCCCGGAAATCTCAGCTGGTAACGGTAAATGAAAGGAATTCCATATGAAAAAAGAACGCGCCAGGATCGGCATCGGCATCTGCGCCGTATCCCTCATTGCAGCCTTCAGCATCTATGCCGTCCTACTGACGGCCTCCCGAAAGGCCCTCTCCGGATTTGAAAAGATACCGGTGCTGGTTTCCGCCACCGAGATCCCCCAGGGGACGGAGCTGACTGCAGAGACCCTCCCCGGGTATCTCACCACGGTCCTCATCGACGCCGGCGCCGTCCCTTCGGGAGCGTGCCTTCCGGAGGAGGATCTGACGGGGCTTCGCCCCCGGTTTCCCATCGAGGCCGGTACCCTTTTGTGCCGGGGCATGTTCGATACCCCGGAAGCCCTTCTGGGGCCTCTGGAGGAACCTGTCCTGGTGGGCTTTCGGGCAGAGGATCTCTCCCAGGTGGCAGGGGGCGTCCTTCGAAGCGGCGACCGGATCTGTATCTACGGGGAAGACAAAAACACCGGAGCCGTCACGCTCCGGTGGGAGAATCTGTATATCGCGGAAGCCTTCGACAACTCCGGGCACCTGCTGTCCGGAAGCAGGCTGTCGGGGAATGCGGTCCGGTTCAATGTATACCTGAGCAAGGAAGACGCCGCCGGATTCCTGGAGGGACTGGATGCCAAAACCCTCCGGGCCGTGCGGGTCTGTGAGTGACCCGGGATGCACTGGGTATTCGGAGCCTCCTGGGTCTTCGGAGTTTCCCCGGCATTTGCCGGTCTGGTCCTGTGCTTTCATCTCTCCCTCCTGGGGGCGGCGGTGATGGACCTCCGGACCCGCTCTGCCTATGACCTGTACTGGTGGATCTGCCTGGGGACGGGCCTGGGGATGCTGCTGATCCAAAGCTCCTGCGGCGCGCTGCTTCTTACCCCCGGGACCCTCGCGGAGCTGATCCTGATCTTTGGGGTGCAGGAGCTCTTGATGGCCAGGACCTACGGCCGGGCCGACAGTCACTGCCTGTGCTGCTGCGCCCTGTATGATGCCTCCTTCGGAAGGGTGCTGGAGCCCCACCTGCTGCAGCTCCTTCTGGCCCTGGGGCTGCTTCTTCTGGTGCAGATCCCCCGCCGGAACATCACCCGCACCGGCCGCCTTTTAGAGCCCGTGGCCTTCCTCCCCTATCTGACGGCCGCCTTCTGGATGAGCTGTCTGTCCCTGCCTGGTATGCAATGGTAAACAGCCTCCTAAAGAAGAAATGCAACGCTGCAGCGATCAGCAAAAAGAAGCCGGCAGAGATCAGACGGGCTCCGCCAGAAATACCGTGAGAGCGATCAGCGTATAGACGGAAAAATAATTTCCCCGGGGGTCCGTTCCCCGATTCAGGATCTCCCGGACCTGCTGCCGGGTCAGCAAGCAGAAGCCGTCAAAGAGCTCGGACCCCACGGCGCCTGACTGGTTTAATACGGACAGGTCCGGATCCCGGAGTCTGACCAGCACGATGGCGTTGCTCTCATCCGTCATGCCGGGGGTACTGAAGGCAAAGGGAGAGATCATCCGCATCTCATCCCCCGCACCGAAGGTCAGCCCCGTCTCCTCGAGGATCTCCCGCTTTGCGGCGGTAAAGACCGGCTCCTTTTCGGCTGCATCCTCCGGGTCGATGAGTCCCGCCGGGACGCTAAGGAGAAACCGCCCCGCGGGGTAGCGGTATTCATAACTCAGAAGGAGCCTCGGCTCCTCTCCGGCGGTCTCTAAGATCACCACGCAGCTCACCGCGTCCGGCAGGGACGCACGGAGCGCTTCATCGCTCTTTACCGCACACAGCGCTTCCTTTCCTCTTCTGGAGGCGTTGTAATAATGCTTCCCCGGGGCATATTGCAGGTCAAAGACCTTCACAAACCGGGACTCAAAGAGGGTCTCTACATTTTTCGTTTCGATCCTGGGCTGTTCCATGATCTCCTCCTTTTCGGATCCTGCGGATCCGCCAAAGCTTATTTTCGGTCATCCTCCGTTTATCATACCTTTCCCGTTCCGGATTGGAAAGCGGAAAATACCCTCTTCCAACCGGAAATCGTGTCTGCTACAATACGGGTATAGCGATTTTTGCGGAAAGGAATCCCATGATACAGGAAATCACCATCTCCGGACTGGATGAACTGCTGCCCCTTCTCACCGAGCAGGAATATCGGCCGGATCTGAACCGGAACCGCAGCTCCTTTCTCTACCGGGGCATGCCAAACAGCAGCTTCAAGATGACCACCAGCCTTCGCCGGAACTGCAAGGATCTGCAGCAGACCTTAGAGCCCGCCATTTTGGAGAATTTTGCGAAATATGCCATCCATGACGACCCTTCCATCGGCGGAAGCGTCTGGCGGCAGATGATCCTGGGACAGCACCACGGCCTTCCCACCAGACTCCTGGACTGGACCCACTCCGCCCTGGTGGGGCTTCACTTTGCCATGAGCGAGGAAAACAACGAGGACCTGGATGCCCACGACTGCATGGTGTGGCGGATCGATATGGCCGAGATGGTCTCCCTCCTTCCGGAGAACTATCAGCAGCTGGTGAACCGGAAGAGCTCCACCATCTTTTCCGTGGACATGCTGCGGGAGATCACGGGGAACAGCCTGGTGCAGTACGACCGGGACATGAAGGACTCCGCCATGGTGATCATCGAGCCTCCCTCGGTGAATTCCCGCATCATCAATCAGTACTCCTTCTTTGCCGTAGTCCCCACGGATCTGACGGACATCGAGGGATTTCTGGACTCCCACACCACCCGGACGGTGAAATACATCATCCCCAAAGAGCTTCGCTGGCGGGTCCGGGACATGCTGGATCAGCTCAATATGAGCGAGCGCATCGTCTATCCCGGGCTGGACGGTCTCTCCAAGTGGATCTCCAGACATTACTATGTGAAAGGACAGGTACCCCCACATGACGGATTATGATCTGATGATCTCCCAGCTTCGGGCCTTCGGTGAGTCGGAGTCCCATTTTATGCCTTTTCTGGCCAATGCCTCCGCCCTCTTGTGGCAGACATTGGACCGGATCAACTGGGCGGGCTTTTATCTGATCCAGGGCACAGACCTGCTGCTGGGCCCCTTCCAGGGCAAGCCGGCCTGCATCCGCATCGGCTCTGGAAAGGGAGTCTGTGGCAGCGCCCTCTCCCAGGATGCTCCCCTGGTGGTGCCGGATGTCCATCTGTTCCCGGGACATATCGCCTGTGACAGCGCCTCCGCCTCCGAGATCGTCATCCCCCTTCACTTTGACGGACAAAAGGTCGGGGTTCTGGATATCGACTCCCCGGAGAAGGCACGCTTTTCAGAAACAGACAAAGAAAAGCTCCTCGAATTCGTTTCCGTCATCGAGGAGCTGGGGGACTTTCGGCCCTGGTTTCTTTCTCAGGAGGATAGATGAGGACCGTATTGTCCACACGCTCGCCGGTCTCCGCATCGATGTATTTGCTGCCGTTCCAGTCTGCGCCGGGGGAGAAGACCTGAAAGGCCCTGGCGATGTCTCCGATGTCCGTCAGGCTCCCCTCTTCCTCCGCGCAGAGCGTCGGAAGCTTCCCGGCGGCTCCCGGGAAAACGCTTATTCGTAAATGGGCTCGAAATCGTCGGCCGGATGTCCGCAGATGGGGCAGACAAAGTCCTTCGGAAGCTCCGGTCCCTCATAGATGTATCCGCAGATCTTGCATCTCCAGGCCTTTACCTTCCGCTCCCCGGCGGGTTTTTCGGGCTTCGGCTTCACATGGTCCTGATAGTCCGCGTAGGTAAGGGGTGCGTTGTCGCTCAGGACCTTCGCATCCACCACCTCCGCGATAAAGAGGGTGTGACTCCCCAGGTCATGGCTCTCCACCACCTTGCAGGAGAGCATGGCGCAGGCTGCCCAGCCCAGGTAGGGATTCCCGAACTCGTCCACCGGCATCTGAAAGCTGGCCATCTTATCCACATCCCGGCCGGACTGCATGCCGAAATGCCGGATCAGTTCAAAGGTCGCGCTGCTGTCCAGAAGAGAGATGGCGAAGGTGCCGCTCTCCGAGATCAGCTCGCGGGTATAGTTTTTGTTGATGCAGGAGATGGCCACCCGTGTCGGATCGTTGGCCACCTGGATGCAGGTGTTGGTGATGCAGGCGTTTACCCGATCGCCGGCTTTCGCCCCCAGCAGGAATACCCCGTAAGACAATTTCCAGAATGCTTTGCTGTCCATTTTTTCCTCCTCACAAACCCCGGGCAGAATGCCCCTTCTCATTGCTTCCGTTCCATTATAAATCTTTGCCGCCCCGCTGTCATCCATCCCGGTGCGAAAAAGCGCAGGCTGCTTTCGCTGCCTGCGCTTTGTATTTCGTAAATCAGACGATCCTTACGCGAAGAGGTTGAGCTGGCTTCCGATGACATCGTAGCTGCTTCCCTGGCCGCCCCGGCCGTACCCGGTGACTGCCTGATCGTAGGAGGATGCGATCCGATTGAAGGCCGCTTCGGTCTTCTGCGCTTCCTCGGACTGTTTCGGAGAAGCCGCCATGGAACCGGTGGCCTGTGCATTGGCATACTGCACCGGTCTGGAGGCGCTCACCGCATCCCTGCCGCCGGTCCGCTTTACCGACTCGGCATAGGCATCCGAGGGCGCTGAGTTATTGTCCACCCGGTACTGCATCGGCTGTATGTAAGATATGGAACCGTATCCGCTGATGGGACTGATCCGTCCGACACCCATCGCATGCTCCTTTCCGCCTGCTGCCGCAGGCCCCTTCGGTACCCATAATCTTACCCCATCCGGTGTCAAAAAGCAAGGAGCCGCCGGGGCCGAAATCATGAAAAAAGGATAAAAAAAGGACCTGCCCTGCAGGTCCTTCGTGGAAGCAAGGAGGCTCGAACTCCTGACCTTTCGCGTGTGAGGCGAACGCTCATCCCGGCTGAGCTATGCTTCCGCAACAGTGATATTATAGTCAAAAGAATCCGGTTTGGCAAGCAGTTTTTTCAATTACGGATATCACCTGTTTTTCCTTGACGCAGATACCGTCCCCGAGTAAGATATTTGAGGTTGTAATATTCTATTTCTTATCTTGAGGGAGGTTTCTATGAGCGATGATTCCAAAAAGGCTCTGGGCGAAGCCGGCATTTACAATGCCAAAGAGCTCGGAACCCCGAAGATGATAGTCCTCGGGCTTCAGCACATGTTCGCCATGTTCGGTTCCACCATTCTGGTCCCCATTCTGACGGGACTCGATGTCTCCACCACGCTCCTCTTCGCCGGACTCGGCACCTTACTGTTCCATCTTCTCACCAAGAAAAAGGTCCCGGCATTTCTGGGTTCTTCCTTTGCATTCCTGGGCGGGTATTTCGCCATCGCGGGGATGACGGAAGAGACGGGGATGACCCAGGCGCAGCTTCTTCCCTATGCCTGCTTCGGCGTGGCCTGCGCGGGACTTCTGTATCTGCTGCTGGCCCTCTTTATCAAGATCTACGGCAGTGCCAAGGTCATGAAGTATTTCCCGCCCGTGGTGACCGGTCCCATCATCATCGCCATTGGACTGACCCTTTCCCAGTCTGCCATTGACAGCTGCTCCACCGACTGGCTGGTGGCTCTGGTGGCCATCGTGCTGGTGATCGTCTGCAACATCTGGGGCAAGGGCATGATCAAGATCGTCCCCATCATCATCGGTGTCATTGGCTCCTATCTGGTGGCCGTCGTCCTGGGGAACGTGGATTTCTCCATGGTCCGGGAGGCTGCCTGGGTGGGGATCCCGATCCACTTTGAGCAGACCGTGTTCTGGGCGCTGTCAAACGGAAATGCTTCGCTCCTTCTGACTTCCCTGATCACCATCATGCCCATCGCACTGGCCACCATCGTGGAGCACATCGGAGACATCTCCGCCATCTCCTCCACCGTGGGCATCAACTACATCAAGGATCCCGGCCTGCACCGCACCCTGACGGGTGACGGACTGGCCACCATTGTCGCTTCCCTCTTCGGTGCACCTGCCAATACCACCTACGGGGAGAACACCGGAGTCCTGAGCCTGACCAAGGTCTTCGATCCCATAGTCATCCGCATCGCTGCAGGTTTCGCAGTGCTCTTCTCCTTCTGCCCGAAGGTGGCTGCCATCATCGGATGCATGCCCACCGCTACCGTGGGCGGCGTGAGCCTGGTGCTCTACGGTATGATCTCCGCTGTGGGTGTGCGCAATGTGGTGGAATCCCATGTGGACTTCTCCAAGAGCCGCAACATCATCATCGCAGCCCTGATCCTGGTGCTGTCCATCGGCATCAAGTACAGCGCAGCCGGTGCCATCGCCTTCACCATCGGCAGCATGACCATCAGCCTCTCCGGTCTGGCTGTGGGTGCCATCGTGGGCATCCTGCTGAATGCGGTTCTGCCCGGCAAGGATTATGTCTTTGATCAGGAGAGCGGCACCGAGACCGGTGTGGACTTCTCCATCAGAAACCGCGAGAAAGAATAAAACAAAAAATCAGACAATACAAAAACTCCTCCGAGGCTGCATGATATGCTACCCCCAAGTAGGACATTGAAATATAAAACCTACTTGGGGGTATTTCTATGTCCAGAAAAAGTAAGATTGATCCTGTCGAAAAGGTAAAGATCATTGAGCGGGTACTGGCAGATGAGATCAG
>JAFYFY010000195.1 GCA_017543485.1 Lachnospiraceae bacterium
GGAGAAGGGAGAATTCTGCGTGCTCCTGGGGCCTTCCGGATCCGGAAAGTCCACCCTGCTGAATATCATCGGCGGGATCGATACGCCGGATGCGGGATACATCAGTATCGGCGGCGACAGGCTGGAGGATATGAATGAAAAACAGCTGACGATGTACAGAAGAAAGCACCTGGGATATGTGTTCCAGATGTACAATCTGATCCCGAACCTGAATGTAAAGGAAAATATCGAGGTGGGGGCCTATCTGTCGGATCATCCGCTGGATGTGGAGGAAGTACTCACCACCCTGGGTCTTCAGGAGCACAAATACAAGTATCCGAACCAGCTCTCCGGCGGACAGCAGCAGAGAGTCTCCATCGGCAGAGCCGTGGTGAAGAATCCGGATATCCTGATGTGCGATGAGCCCACGGGAGCCCTGGATTACAAGACTTCCAAGGAGATCCTGGCCCTCATCGAGGATTGCAACCGCAGGTACGGAAATACCGTGATCATGGTGACCCACAACGAAGCAATCCGGCTTATGGCAGACCACTGCGTCAGGCTTCGGGACGGCGTGGTGCGGCATAATGACCGGAATGAAAACAAGATCCCGGCGGATCGGCTGGAATGGTAGGGAGGCGGAAAGATGAAGAATCCCCTGATCAGAAGAATCCCGCGGGAGCTGGTGTCGGACTGGCACAAATATCTGGTCATCATCGTCTTCATGGTGGTGATGATCGGTGTGATCTCCGGGATGTATGTGGGACATGACAGCATGCTGTCCGCCGTGTATGCCGGCAGGGATACCCTGAACCTGGAGGACGGCAGCTTTGAACTGACGCAGCGCGCATCCGAAGAGCTTCTGGCCGGTATCGCCTCCGGCGAAAAAGCGGATGTGCGCGGCTTTTTTCTGGAAAAAGGAAATGCCGAGGCGGACAAAGAAGTGGCAGAGGCCATCGAGGAGAACCTGACGGAGACGGTAAAGGCCTCCATCGAGGAGACGGTCCGGGCGCAGTGCGCTACTCTGGGCATCACCGATGAGCAGACAATCGGTGAGCAGGTGGAAGCTGCCGTTTCGGAGAATCTGGAGGAGGCCTTAAGCGAGGCCAGAGCGTCGGAAAGCTACCGTCAGGCATCGGAGGATGCCTACCGGGAGGCCCATGAACAGGTGGCCGAAAAGGTGGACGAGGAATGGGAGAAGATCGCGGACAAATACAGTCTGGAGGAGGAGGCACAGCCCGTTCCGGTGCGTGTATACGAGCATTTCTACCGGGATGAGGAAGAGGACTGGGACTGCGACGGCGCACCGGATGCCACCGTGCGGATATACAAAAGCGACTCCGACGTGGATCTGGCTTCCTTTAACCTGGGCCGGGCTCCGGAGACGGACCGGGAGATCGCCATCGACCGGATGCACGCGGACAATGTGGGGGTCCGGATCGGCGATACCATCCGTGTGGGGGGCAGGGATTTTGAGGTCGTGGGGCTCCTGTCCTATGTCAATTATCTGACCCTTCACGAATCCAACACGGACCTGATGTTTGACGCCTTCGGTTTTGACGTGGCCATGGTGACCCCGGAAGCCTTTGACGCACTCTCCGCCAGGGTCCATTACAGCTATGCGTACAAATACGAGCGGAAGCCGGCGGATAAGGTGCAGCAGGCGGACGATGCCGAGAGCTTTCTGAAGGCCCTCATCACGCAGACGGTGGTGTCCGAAAATGAGCTGAAGGATTATCTCCCGGAATACCTGCGGCAGGCCAGCAACTTTGCGGTTACGGACATCGAGGGAGACTCGGTGGGAACGGAGATCCTCTGCTATATCCTCATCGGCGTCATCGCCTTCATCTTTGCCATCACCATCGGCAACACCATCGAGAAGGAAAGCACAGTCATCGGGACCCTTCGGGCCTCCGGTTACAGCAAGGGGGAGCTGATCCGGCATTATATGGCGATGCCTCTGATCGTGACCCTCATCGGGGCCGTGTTGGGGAATGTGCTGGGGTATACGGCTTTTCGGAACCTGGCGGTGTACCTGTATTACAACAGCTACAGCCTTCCGGTCTGCGGCCTGGTCTGGAGCAAAACGGCCCTCATAAAGACCACGGTGATTCCCCTTCTGCTGATGCTGGTGATCAATCTCTTTGTCATCATCCGCAGGCTGCAGCTGAGCCCCTTGCGGTTCCTGCGCCGCGACCTGACCAGGACGAAGCGCACGAAGGCCAGACGTCTCCCCCGCTGGTCTTTCTTAGGACGCTTCCGGCTTCGGATCCTGTTTCAGAATATGCCCAATTACCTGGTTCTGATGTTCGGTGTGGTCTTTATCGAACTGATGATGTGCTTTGCCTTCGGCCTGCCGGATTCCCTGCATCACTATGCAAAGGCGGCGCCGGATATGATGTTCGCCGAGTATCAGTATATGCTGATGGACTGCCGGGATGAGGACGGAGAGGTGATCCGCACGGCAGAGCCCTCGGCGGAACGGTTCAGCGCGACCAGTCTCCTGTATCCGAAGAAAAAAAGCTCCTTCCGGGAGGGCATGGGCAGCGGCGGCGATGAGAGCGTCACCGTGTACGGCATCACAAAGGGCAGCGCATACATGGACCTGGGAGAGGGGACGGAAGGGGATGAGATCTTCCTCTCCGCAGCCTTTGCAAAGAAGTTCGGACTCGCCGTGGGGGATGCCCTGACCCTGCGGGAGGAATATGAGAACCAGTCCTATTCCTTTACAGTGGCGGGGATCACGGATTATGAAGGGGCCGTTGCCGCATTTCTGGACAAGGACAGCTTCGACCGCATCTTCGAAAAGGACAGTGAGGACTTTAACGGATATTTCTCCGCACGACCCATAGACGATATCGATGAGCAGGAGATCGCCGCCGTCATCACGGCGGAGGAGATCACCAAGGTCACGGTGCAGCTCATGCACTCCATGGGCGCCTTCATGGATGTTTTCAAATATGCGCTGGTCGTGCTGGCTGCGTCCCTGATCTATCTGCTGGCCCGGATCATCATCGAGAAGAATGAGCATGCCATCTCCATGGTCAAGATCCTGGGCTTTAATAACGGAGAGATCGGCTCCCTCTATATCAGCCCCACGGCCCTGGTGGTGACCCTGTGTGCGGTGGTGGGCTTTGTCATCGGGTATTATCTGATGATCTGGGTGTTTGCGGCCTTTATGCTGAAGATGGACGGGTATTTTGCCTTCTTTATGACACCGGGGTCCATGGTGCTGGCGGTGCTCTATCTCCTCATCGGGTATGCCGCAGTATCCGTCATCGACTTTTTCCGGATCCGCCGGATCCCCCTGGACGTGGCACTGAGGAATATCGAGTAGGGCAGCAAACAAAAGAAAAAACGGTTCCAAAGAAAACGCCGTGGTCCGGTTTCGGATCACGGCGTTTTGGATGCCTGCATCTTTTTCCAGGAAATGTGTTTTCCTGCGCGGTAAGGGTGGAAGAACGGGCAAAAACAGAGTATGATAAAAATGTATTTTTATGCAATGTGGGAGGTAGGGCGAAAATGGGTCAGATGACCGAATGTCCCAATTGCGGGGCACAGATCGACAAAGAGGTGACCAAATGTCCCTACTGCGGCTTTATCAACGCGGAAGGGGCCGAGAAGAAATACCGAAAGGACCTGGAGGAGGTCCGGGAGAACATCCGAAAGACCAGAAAGGAGCCCTCCAGAGCCCTGGTAAAGGGGATCGCCGGGGGGACCAGGACGATCTTCATCATCCTGGGGGTGCTGATCCTTCTGGCGGTGGTCTATGTGGCGGAGCTTCTCCGGGAGACCAGGGACAAGCCCAAGCTGTTTTTGACAGATGAGGAGCAGGCATATGCCGCGGCCTATACGGAGATCGCCGGGGAGGAGCTGTCACGGGCCTACGAAGACGGGGACATCGAAAAAATGGCAGACATCTTTGACAAAGCCTATTCGCAGGACCGGATCTCCATCTGGGGAGCCCCCCATTACGAGACGGCATATGCCGCCAGCCGCTACCGAATCCTCCGGCAGACCCTGGCAGGCCTTGACGGCGGGAAGATCTCAAAAAAGGAAGCGGAGGAGATCACCTATGACTGCTTCTACTTCTACTACAGGGCCTATGGAGAGGACGGCGCGGAGCTCTTCGATCCCATCCGGGAGGAGGAGATTCTGCCCATCATCTGGGACAGGCTGGGATACACCGAGGAGGATATGGAGCGCTTCCGGGACGAAGTCTTCACGTCTTCCAACGTGAACCGCAGCCGGGTCTATAAGGCAACCAGAAAGTATTATCGAAACTATCACTAGAGGGCGGAAACGGATTGAAGTGCGAGTATTGCGGAAATAATCTGGGGATCGAGGACGAGATCTGTCCCTACTGCGGCAGGGAGAACACCCATGCCAAAGAAAAGCGGGCGGTGCTGAAGGGCTACCGGGCCCGCTTTGAGCAGACCAGGGCGGAATCGAAGAAAAGATCGAAGTCCGCAGCCAGGATCGGGCGGCTGGTGGTCATCGGTCTGATGCTGTTGCTGATCGGTGCGCTCAGGTACAGCATCCGTGTCAATTCCGACATTGACACCAGACAGCGGAAGATCGAAGACCGGATCGCGAAGGAAGTGGGACAAAACAGTCAGCAGATCGCCGACAGAGTCCGGGAGATGGAAAAAAACCGGGAATATATGGCACTGTCCTACTACATGCTGCATTACCGGCTGCGGGGAGCGGAAGGCTACGATGAGTACTTCCGGGTCTTTACGGCCGCAATCCATTACCGCAGCATCTGCAATGCGATCTGGGGCATCCTGGACGGCTTTGACGGTTACGAGGAAAAGACTGCTCGGGACTGGTGCGACGAGGCTGCGATCTATATCAGCGACTGGAACAGCTATGTCGACGGAACGTTCTGGGGGGATGTTCCCGATTCCCCCATGCATGTGGGGGAACACGGCGCTTTTCTCGCAGATATCAAACAGGAGACCCGGGACATCGTCCGGGTATATTTCCACCTGACGCAGGAGCAGGCCGATTCCATGTGGACCATGGACCGGGACGCTTTGGGGGCGATGCTCTACGAGGGACTGGGAAAGACGGAAGAAGGCACGGATGAATAGAAAAGAAGCGAAAAGGGAAAAAGGAAAAAAGGACCCGGTGATCCGGCTCCTGGACGGGATCATCGTGGTGCTCATCTTCGTCACCCTCTGGCAGGTGCCGTCGGCTTTGTTTTACAAGAACAGAGCGGACCGCAATCCCTTTTCCCAGGATGCGGAGATCATGTCCTTTGAAATGCAAAAAGGAGACTATGCCGGACTGATCCAGGGGAGTTATTTTAACTCCTTCGGCGGGGATCCGGAGCCGGATGGATACCGACACCTGGCGGATTACGCGGAGGCCGCGTTCCTGTACCGGGTGTATCACACAACGGGAGATTCCCGGCGGGCAGATCTGCAAAAGTCCGTCATGGAGGAGGCCCGGGCAGGAATGGGGGAACTGACAGTCTTTGCGGACAAGGTGGACCGGATGATCCCCGTCACGGAATAAACCCGAAAAAGGTGAGAGCTGAGGAATGAGGAGTATGAAGGATCATAAGAGAAAACATCATGTGCGTCTGGACTTTCTGGTGAGCCTCTTCATCGTACTGTTTTTCTACGTGATGAGCATGATCCGGGTGAGCCAGTACAACCAGACCGTTCATCGGGATACCTTTACCGGGAGCCGGCTGTTTTCGGAGGACACCGAACAGGAGAGGGAGTGCTCCGTCAGGGCCATTCCCCGGGGCAGCACCTGGTCCAAGGCCTTTGATCTGAAAGGCGAAGGGATCACGGAGCACAACTATCAGGCTTATACCGTTGATTTTACGGTGAGCAACCATACCGCCGACGAGATCGCGGATTTCTCATTCCGTCTGACCTTTGATCAGGATGTGTATCTGATGTCCGCCTGGAACGGTGCTCTGGAGTGTCATCAGAATGTAAGCGGAGACGAATATGTGGCCGTGGTGCCGGATCTTCGGGAATTTCGGGCCGCGGATTATGCATTTGATACCTTCACCGCGGACGGAGAGACCATGATCCACATGAATGCCGGGGATTATCTGGTGTATCTCCCCAGCTCCAACGAAAATGCCATGGAGGTTCCGCTGGAGCCCTATGAAGGCACCGTCCCGGGAATGATCCTGTATGCGGCTATCGGAGAGGATATTGACGGATGGGTGCTGGAGCTCACCTATCGGTACCACAGACAGATCACCGCAGACGCGCTGTTCTGGATCGCCGTGGCCGGGGCGTTCATCTGGCTCATCTCCCTGACAATCTATGCCATCACCTCGGCGCAGATCCGAAAGTATAAGCTCCGGCATGAGCGGGACAATGAGATCATTCAGGAATCCATCGAAACCTTTACCGGCTTCATTGATGCCAAGGATCCCTACACAAACGGTCATTCCGGAAGAGTGGCGGAGTACACCAGAGCCATCGCGGAGGCCATGGGATACTCCGGGGAGGAGCTGGACCGGATCTACTACATCGCCCTGCTCCATGACTGCGGCAAGATCGGGGTGCCGGACAGCATCCTGAAAAAGCCGGCAAAGCTGGATGATGAGGAGTTTGAGGTGATCAAGTCCCATACCGTGCGAGGGGGAGAGATCCTGAGCAATTTCACCAGCCTGAAGGATGTGGGAGAAGGCGCCAGATACCATCATGAAAGATATGACGGAAAAGGGTATCCGGAGGGGAGAGCCGGGGAAGACATCCCCCTCATCGCCCGGATGATCTGCGTTGCGGACTCCTTTGACGCCATGAATTCCAACAGATGCTACCGGAAAAAGCTGACACCGGAAAAGATCATGGAAGAGATCGAACAGAACAAAGGGAAGCAGTTTGACCCGAAGATCGCGGATGTTTTCCTGACCCTGCTGCGGGAAGGAAAGATCAAAGCGTAAAACACGGATACGGGGAGGTTACGGGATGCCCAGGAGAGCAAATCAGGCGGGACAGGAAATGATGAAGGATCTGTTTCTGGTGGAACAGCGAAGCGCCGATCATATCATCCTTTCCTGCGTGCCGGCGAAACGCCGGGAGAAAAACGGAGCGGATCAGGATCTGGACCGGATGTTTGCCACCACGGACGATATCGATCTGCCGGAGGACAAGGCCAATCTCCTCCTGACCCTGATCGGAGAGGGACTGACCGAGGCTGAGTACGCGGCCATGCTGGACCGGATCTTCGGAAGTACGCTTTTTACACAGATCTTCGTGGACTTCGTGCGCTACGCCGTGACGAAGGATGTCCGGGACAATCTGGAGCTTCTGAAGGCGGCCTTTCGCCCGGATCCGGAGGATCCGGATCTGGCATTAGGCGCCGCGATCATGGCCCAGGAAGCGGTCCTTGCCTGCAAAGAAAAGGCACTGGGCGTCGAACTGGCCGGCATGGACTACGACGATGGGGAAAACATCGAGCTTGGAGCGGCGCTCTCCGAGGTCTGTGAGAAAGAGCGGGTTTCCTGCACGCTTCAGGACCGGGCAGCCCGGGAGCGGGAATTTGACATCGTAGAGTGGGGCAGCCCCGTTTTCCGGTTTACCCCGGAGAGATTTCACATCTTTACCAGCCTCGTGGGGGCGAATCTCACCCCGGCGCAGTATCAGAAATTCCTGCGCCATCTGGAATATGATCCGGATCTGCGCCATCTGGCCTATGAGACCGTACGTCTGTGCTCCTACGAGGAACTGTACACTCGAAGAGAGCTCCTGACTTCCTGCTTTGCGGGAGGTGTGCTCTCCGATCCCAGATCCGCCACGGCAGAGAGGGCGCTGTCCCTGTTCCTGAGCGGAAAACGGGCCGAGAAAGAGATGGCTCCGCCGGCGAACCGGCCCAAACAGGAGCCGGAGATGGATCAGCAGACCTACAATACCACCATTGCCGCCATCAACCGTGAGCTGCAAAACTACCGCTCCCAGCGGGAAGCCATGGCGAAAGGACAGATGGGAATCCTGTACGGAGCGGATGCACAGGCGGATCCGGGGAAGCTGAGGAAGGCCGCCGCCACCGTCATCGCCATCTCGGGGATCCGGTACCCGGACCCCGGTGAACTGGCACCGGAGTCCGGGATGAGGCAGGCCTGGGCGAATAAGATGCAGATCGCCGACAGCGCCTGGCAGGAGGATCTGAAGAACCTGGCGGAGGATCCGGATCTGGAGGATTATCTGAAACTGGCGATGAAGGAAGGTCTGACGCCGGACCCTGCCGATTTCGCACAGGGCTTTGAAAGCTATCAGGCCCGGATGGAGGAGCTGCGCAGTGTGGACGGGAAGTACTTCCTGAGGATGGACCGCCTTCGCTGCGATGGGGAGTCCCTGCGGGAGGTTTGCCGGGGGGTGATCGCATCGGCCGAAGCGCAGCCTCACCGCCCTGCCGGTCTTCCCGCCGGAAACGCCCAGGAGGGACAGCTGCCGGAGCTGCGCTATGCACAGGAGAGCGAGATGCACATCGAGGATCCCGTTTCCCGGAATAACCTGGTGGCAGCCGCGGATCAGGTCATCGCGAATCTCCTCCTGACCAGGGCAGCAGAGGAAACCTTCTTCGCACCGTTAGAGCGCATGGCGCAGAGTGAGCGGGACCGGAAGATCCTCGATTATGAACAGAACTCCGCCCTGCTGCAGGCACAGGGGATCACCGAGGAACAGTATCTGGCGGAACCCGGCGGTCCGTATCTGGTGGGTGTGGTCAATGACCGGATCGATGCGATGCGGCAGGACCTGATGTATGACCCCGTATTTTTAAAGACCATTGATTCCAACTGCAGTCTGAAGGATTTTTACCGGAATTACAAAACAGCGCTGAATGCGGAAATCAATCAGAAGATCCGCCATCAGGATGCCTATGACAGTGAACTGAAGAAGGCCGGAGTATCCGCAGCGCGGCAAAGAGCGTATCTGGACGCTCAGACGATCACATTGACGGAGGGCCAGAGGGGACTGCTTCAGGATCTCAGATCCGATCTGGAAACCTACAACCGCGGAGCCAGTCCCTCCGGAAGGATGCAGCGTCTGATCAATGCGTTAAACGCTGTCCATCCCGATCAGGAGGGCCCCGTTACCGCAGGGCAGATGTATGAGCTGAACAGGGCTGCGCTGTCCTATTATAACAGGCGGCAGGGGTTCTTCAGCGGTCCCCGCACGGATCTGGGGAAGGCGCGCCTGTACGCCGTGGAGACCATGATCCGCACCACGGATGACATGATGGAAAAAACGCGCGTGGCCATGAAACAGGCGCTGCTGCCGCCCCAGGCGGGGCCGCAGGCCCATCTGTGATCCCCAAAAGAACGGCGAACGGGAGATAAACGAAATGATCAGCAACGAAAAAAATGATTCCATATGCATTAAAACGGCGGAAACCGACGAGGAGCTGTGCGGGAGAGGATATGTTCACTGTACCGCATGGAAAGAAGCATACAGAGGGATTGTATGTGACAGATATCTTGATACGATGACGGTGGAGGCTACAACCGCCCGCGCCAGACAGTTCCCGGAAAATACGCTTGTCGCCAAGGATAACGAGAAAGTTGTGGGATTTGCGGTATATGGTCCGTCGAGAGATGAAGATCTGACGGATGCGGGAGAGGTTGTGGCAATCTATGTCCTGTCAGAGTATTATGACCGGCAGATCGGATACAGATTGATGAAGGAAGCGGTTTCCAGGCTGAAGGAATACGATACCATATTTGTGTGGGTGTTTGAGAAAAATGAGAGAGCCATCCGTTTTTATCACAGATACGGTTTTGAATTTGACGGATGTAAAAAGGAATGGAATCTCGGCACGCCGGTTTCAATCGTCAGAATGATCAAGAAAAATGATCACGCGTGATGAGTGGGAGAATTTGAAATAGATCCCTTGGAGATAATTGAGTGTTTGAAATATGAGTGATAAGACTTATTTTGAAAATGCTTATTTTATCATAGGCACAGCATATGCCGGTAAATCCACAATGGTAAAAGAGTTGGCTAAAAGACATAGCGGTATCGCCTGCGAAGAGAATTACCATGATAATTATCCGGAAACACTGGATGCAGGCGAATTTCCCTGCTTA
>JAFYFY010000196.1 GCA_017543485.1 Lachnospiraceae bacterium
AAAGTCTCCGATGGGCTCCGGATTTACCACCCGCTGCACCACTTCAAAGGAAAAATCGCTCCCCTCTCCGTAGACGCTTCGAACCTCCAGATGGCTCCCCATGAGATCCAGCAGGGACTGTACGATGCTCATCCCCAGCCCCGTCCCCTCGATGGTGCGGTTCCTGGACTCTTCGATGCGCTCAAACCGGGCAAAGAGCTTTTCCAGATCCTCTTCCTTGATGCCGATGCCGGTATCCGTCACCCGGACAAAAAGGCCGATCTCCTCCTCCGACACCGGGCGGCTCTTCATCTCCAGCGTAACGCTCCCTTTCTGGGTATACTTCACTGCATTGTTCAGGATGTTCAGGATGCACTGCTTGATCCGGATCTCGTCCCCGTATAACAGGTGCGGGATGTCCCGGCTCACATCCACCTTCAGCTCCAGCCCCTTGTCCCGGGCCTTGGAGGACACCATGTTCAGCAGGTCGTTGATGACGGAGCTCAGCTCATATTCCACGGGGATGATCTCCATCTTCCCCGCCTCGATTTTGGAGGAATCCAGCAGATCATTTACCAGGGCCAGCAGGGATTTTCCGGAGTTTCGGATATCCACCGCATATTTTTTGATCTGCTTTTCGCTGCTCTCCCGCAGGATCATCTCATCCAGACCGATGACCGCATTGATGGGGGTCCGGATCTCATGGGAGACATTGGAGAGGAAGTTGCTCTTGGCCTCGCTGGCGGCCTGTGCCACCCGCAGATCCTCCCGGAGCTTCTGCTCCTCCCGGATCCGTTCGATATAGCTGTTCAGTTCCGTCACGGTGGAGGTGAGAGCATTGTAGAGATCCTCGATCTCGTCTCCGCTCCGGATCTTCAGATGCGTCAGCTCCTTCTCGGTCCGGCGGCGTTTCTCCTCCTCGTCCCCGAAGTCCTTCATGGCATCGCTCATGGCGACGATGGGCATGGCCAGGATCACCTGGGCGATATAATTCGCCAGCAGCACAATGGGGTGAATGGCACAGATGATCATCAAAAAGAGCTTCACATCGAAGGCGATACCCCGGGCATTGTAGGCAAACCGGGCTCTGTCCGCATCAATCCGGGCCACGGCATAGGTATCGTCAAAGCCCATATCCTGCATGAAATCCCGGAAGCTTTCCGGACTTGGTCCCCCGGGCTGCATCGGATTCCAGGTGCCTTCCGTCTCTGTCTCTGTTCCTGTCCCGGTCTCCGTCCCGGTCCCTGTCTCCGTCCCGGCCCCTATCTCCGTCCCCACATCCTCCCCAGCCTCGAGATGAGCGGAAGAAACCACGGGCGTCATCTCCTCGGACATCAGGGAGGGCACCAGACTGTTTGCAAAGAACGCGGCCAGCAGTCCCAAAAAGACCGCCTCCATCAGGAGCAGGGCAAAAATCTTGCCGCTGATCCCCAAGCCGAAGCTCCGTCCGCTCTCCCTGGCCTCCGTAAGCCTGGACCGGAGCTCCTCCCTCGCTTCCGGGATGCCCAGAAGCTGTCTGTCAAAGGAGGAAAACCGGGTGTGATAGATCCGGAGCATCAGGCGGATGAAAAAGCTCTGCGGCAGCACGCTGAGGGAGTGCAGCAGCATGGAGGTCATGTTGTCCCCGGAGAAATTCTCCTGTCCGATAATGACGAAGACGATGTAATAGATCTGGGACAGGAAAAACCAGCTCACAAAGGTGTGCAAAAGGACACCCTTCCAGGACGCGCACCGCTTCCGGCCCCGTAGGATGCTCACCGTATAGATGGCGGCCAGATGGAAAAAGAGCAGAAAAGAAGTCGTTGGCTCAAAGATGAGGGCGACCACAAACTGAAGGGAGAAAGAAAAAAGACCTCCCGTGATGCCGTAGAGGATCGTCACAAAACAGACCGGGATCAGATACAGGCAAAACAGCAGCGAGCTCACCGCCACATCGGTGGTGCCGCTGACAAAGCAGTAATAAAAGAGCAGGGAAGAGCATACCGCGGAAAGGAGCACGGTGATATCCCGAAAGACACGCCCCCTGATCTCGTAGGCTCCCAGCTCCTTCCAGTGCAGCTGCCCGGTCAGGCCCTCCCAGAGCCATTTTTGCCGATCCCGCCTTTCCCTGCGGAGCCTCTCTCTCAGTTCCCTAGCCTTTTCCTTCCGGTCTTCCATCATCCGTATCGCTCCATTTCCTGCGGGGAGCGCCTTCGGAAAGCCCGGCACTCCCTACAGGTTCACTCTACGGCAAAGAAGGCAGAAAGTCAAACGCCGCGAACGGCGTCCTTCATGGATCTGACATAAGCCCCCACATGCTCCGGCGCCTCTTTTCCGTACTGCTCCAGGAGCTTGATGATGGCGGACCCCACGATGGCTCCGTCGGATACCGCCGCCATCTTTGCCGCCTGCTCCGGCGTAGAGATCCCGAAGCCGATGGCACAGGGCAGATCGGTATTTGCCCGCACCGTGGCCACGATGGAAGCCAGATCCGTTTTGATCTCGCTCCGGGTCCCGGTGACTCCCAGGCTGGAGACGATGTAGAGAAATCCTTCCGCGTCCGCCGCGATCCGGGCGATGCGGTCCTGGGAGGTGGGAGCAATGAGGGAGATGAGGTCGATGCCGTACGCATGGGCCGCAGGCAGGAATTCCTCCTTTTCCTCATAGGGCAGATCCGGCAGGATGATGCCGTCCATGCCGGTCTCGCTGCAGGTCTTCATAAAGCGCTCCGCACCATAGGAAAAGACCACATTTGCATAGGTCATAAAGACCATGGGAACATCCGTCTCCGCCCGCAGCTCCCGCACCAGGTCAAAGACCCGGTCCGTGGTCATGCCTCCGGAAAGGGCCCGTACATTGGCCTGCTGGATCACCGGTCCCTCCGCCGTGGGGTCCGAAAAGGGGATTCCCAGCTCGATGAGGTCCGCCCCTGCCTTCACCATCTCCAGCACACATTTTTTCGTGGTCTCCGGATCCGGATCCCCGCAGGTGATGAAGGGGATAAATGCCTTCCCGTTTGCAAATG
>JAFYFY010000197.1 GCA_017543485.1 Lachnospiraceae bacterium
CATGGCAATGGCACTTACGGCCAGCGAAAAATCCACCACAAAGAGACTGAGGATCACAGCCCAGACGGTAATGAGAAGGGCCAACAGGATGCTGAAGGCGGCTATCAGGAGAGGGAACCAGAGGGGAAAGCCCAGGATCAAAAGGGCAATGATCCAGCCGCTTGGTTTTTTCTTCGGTTTCACCCTGGCCCGGACCAGTCTGGTCAGGGGGATCTCCGATGTGATCTGTGCGGCGATGGAATCGATGCTGCCGACACTGGATACCGCTTCCTCCTCCGTCATGCCGTCCTCCATCCGGTCACAGATCATTTCATCATAAAAAGAGATCCGTTCCTCCAGATCTGTCTGGGGCAGTCCGGAGAGTCTGTTTCTTAAGTTTTCGGAAAACTCATTTCTGTTCATCGTCCGCGTCCTCCCTGGTAATAAATTGGTAGATGGACTGGATCTCTTTCCAATCCTCCCGAAACTCCGTGATCCTGCCAAGGCCCTGATCCGTGATGTGATAGTATTTTCGAAGCCTTCCCTCGTGCTCGACGGATCGGACCGTCAGCATTCTGGCTGTTTCGAGGCGCTTCAGAATGGTGTACAGAGTCGATTCGGACAGTTCCAGATACGGTTTCATATCCTTGATGATCTGATATCCGTAGGAATCCTGATTCTTAATGGCGGCCAGGACACAGACATCCAGCAGGCCGCGTTTTAGCTGTATATCCATCTCGTACCTCCTTTCATGCAATACATCATAATGCGAAGTATATCGGATGTCAAGGTATCAAAATATTTTTTTCAAAATGGTGAGTAAAAAAAGAAGATGTCGCAAATAAGTGCGTAGAAGGAGAACGCATTCATGAGATATACACAGGAGAGTTTGCTGGCAGAGATCATGGACAGAGGCAGGCGCATCCGCAGAACACAGGAGCGGATGAAGACTGCGGTGCTGTCCGCTGCGACGCTTTTTGTGGCAGCCTTGCTGGCCGGATCCTATGTCCGCTTTACGGAATCCGTGGTTTCGGAGAATCCGCAGACGCGCTACGGCGCCCTTTTGCTGCCCGGGGCAGCGGGAGGCTTTGTGCTGGCTGCGGTGATCGCATTTGCGGCGGGGGTGACGGTCACGCTCCTTTGTGTCAGAAGGCGGAAAAAAGACGCCGAAGCATTCCGGGACCGGGATGCGAAGGAGGGCAGCGGGCATGAGACGGAGAGTTAACGGTGGGCGGGCAGGTGCCTTTGCAGTCCTGACCCTGGGCCTGCTCCTTTGCGGGTGTTCGCTGCAGGTGCATGGCAGGGCGGATACTTCCGGGCCCCCCAGCTTTACGGTAACGACAGATGGCTTTGACGAGGAGGAGCTGCAGGCGAAGACACGGGAGCTTTTCGGAGAGGGGCCGAAGACTCCCGGGTCCGTTGGGAATCCGGCAGCGGAGGAGCTGGCCGCGTCGGTGGTCAGGCTGGAGGTTTATGACGGGAAGGGCGCAAAGATCGCCACAGGCACCGGATTTGCCTTCGGAGACCCCGTCCGGATCGCCACTTCGGCGCATGTGATCGTAAACATGGACTACGCGCTGGCCACCCGGGACGACGGCAGCAGCTTTCGGATCGAAGCCCCTGCGGTGTATGCCGATCCGGATCTGGATCTGGCGGTCCTGCCGCTCCCGGAGGGAGAGAGCCTGACGCCTCTTCCCATTGCGGAGGAGCTTCCCCCAAGGGGATCTCCCGTCACCGCCATCGGCTCCCAGGCGGGGCTGGTGAATCTGGTCACCGTGGGTAATATGAGCGGTGTCTGGGAGCAGGACGGAAGGAACTATCTGATCTTCACCGCGCCGGTATCTTCCGGCAACAGCGGCGGACCTCTCTTTGATGAAAACGGGGCCGTTACGGGAATCGTGATCGGAACCTATGACAAGGCACAGAACCTGAACATTGCACTCAGTGCAAAATACCTTTCAGAGGAGGCATTATGAAACACAGATTCAGAATCAGACAGCTTTTGGCCATGATCCTGGTGGCGGCACAGCTCCTGACCTGTCTGTCGGGCTGCGGACTGGGAAAAAAGAACCCGGGCAGCGGCGAGAGCGAAACGACGACGGCGCAGGGCGAGTCTTCCTATGCACCCGGGGATCTGTTTACCGTCAGCTTTGCGCTGCCGGATACGGCTACCGCACTGGAAACGGAACAGACCACCCTTCCCGTCCCCGGACAGGTAGAGGGCGGCACCCTGATCGGAAGCCTGCCTTCTTCGGAGAGGATGAGCAACATCTTCCTGGGCTACTCCTATGACCCGGAAGGGCAGCAGGTCGCGGATGATGACGACGTGATCGCAAAGGATCTGACCCTGTATCCCATCTTCCGGGAAAAGGAGGGCATGGATCAGATCTACGACCTGAACTATGTGGGCGCAGAGGATGTTCCGTCTGCCTTTACCCTGGACCTGTCCACCTATGGAGTCTCGGATCAGGCGATCCGGGAACGCATCACCGTCACGGACCTGACCCTTCAGGAAGAGGTTCCCTATGTCCTGACGGAAAAAAAACGCTCCTGTCTGGAACTCATGGACCTGACGGGCAGACAGGCAGATTTCATCGATCAGGTGCTGGATGCAAACGACCCGGATTCCGATACGGATATGACGGAGGCGCTTGAGGCGCTGGAATTTGATGACAGCGAAAAACTGACGCTCATCATGATCTATGCGCCGGAAGAACTGGACACGTTTTGCAAAAATGCAACGGGTGCAGAGGAAAGTCTGTATCAGACGGCTTATTGCACAGAGCGCGAATTAAAAGAGGTATACGGGCTGAAGGAGACGGACAGCCTGGAACTGTACTGGAGAAACGAGCTGGGCATGGACCTCGAGGATGTCCTTCGCCTCAGTGACGTGGTAAAAGCCAATTCCGTATTCCGGGAGACGGTGCGGTTTACGCTGGCCCCTGAGGAGGGCGCCTGGAGAGAGGGTGACCTGTTCCAGATCGAGATCCTGGATACGGACAGAGTCCGCTTTGTCTATGAAGATGAGATCTGTACCGAGTATATCCTGTATTACAACTTCACCACTGCGCTGGAGGAAGTGGAAAACCTGACGGTGAATGGGGATGTGATCTTCCTGCCTGCATCCGAGGTGTCCGGCGTGACAGCCGGGAGCATGTTCTCCGTGAGCGTGGATGAAAACGGAGAGCAGGTGGCGCAGCAGAATGTACTGGAAGGCGTCATGACCTATAACGGAAGCGAATCCCTGGGCGTGGGCAGCCTCGTGGCGGTATATGACGGGGTCCTTCATGAGGACCGCAGTGTGGACGGCGCCGTCACCTATATTGAGATCACCGAGGTGCAGGGCGGCGGAAATTACGCCTATCAGGGTGCGGATTTCCAGGATGTCATCGCGCTTCCAAAGGTGATCCCCGTGCCGGATGACGGATCTTTGGCAGACGGAAAGATCCGTATCGCAAAATCGGATCTGGTGATCCCGGGAGAGGTCGGTCGTACGCTGGGCTTTGATAAAGGCACCACGGTAGAGGTGGGGGATTTCCTGGCGTTTTACAACGGAACCTTCAGCAATCCCGATAACATGACTTCCGCGGGCTATGCGAAGGTCACCGGTGTCAGCGCGGTCTCCGGCGGATATGATGTCACTTATGTGGAGGTACCGGTGGAGGAGATCATGACGTTCTCCGATCTGGCCATGTCCATGGGAGAGGTGACGCCGGAACTGTCCGAAGCGGACGAGGAAGCCATCAAGACCTCCATGCTGGAGGAGATCGAACGCAGCAATCTGGTGGAGGAGGCCAGCGATTATCTGTGCGAGGCCCTGCTGTCGGATGAAGCGGATCTGTCCAAATATGAAAACAGAGACAAGCTGGAGAGCATGATCTTCAAGACCGCGGACGGGGAGGACATCTCCTTCGCGGAGGTTCGTGCTCTGGCAGACGGCGGCAGCAAGGTGAAGGTGGATGACGTGGATGTGACCTTCCTGCTGGGCACCGCGCTGCAGCACTTTGAAAACCGCATCGGCCTTCGGGCGGAGGTGACGGTCTCCCTGACCATCACCATCGCGCTGGGAGACGCGGGGGTGCTGGAGATCGTTCCCATGCTCATCTTTGAACAGGAGGTCCTGCTAAGCCCTGCCATCAATGTGAAGGCGAAATATCAGTGGATCCTGTTCATCCCGGCACTGTATTACATCGATATCGATCCTTCCTTTGAAGTCGGCACCTACACCGGATTCGGCATGATGGTCACCGTCATGACCAAAGGAGCAGATGACGATGACGACGGCGAATTCAGTGACATGGTCAAGGAGTACAACGATGCGGCAGGAGACGGTGCGGATAACCGGAAGAATGCGGTCAAAGGCCTGATCAAGTCCGGGGAAGCGCTGCAGTTCCTGGCAGATTCCAAAAAAGGCGTCGGCGGCGAATGGCAGGGTGATGAAAAGAAGGACGGCAAGGAGAGCCAGCAGGAGTTCAAGTCTCCCGGCGTGGGCGGTGATCTTCCGGATAAGTATTCCGCCATGCTGGGGAATGACGCGGAGTACATCGATCTGGTCAATGTGGAGCTGGGTACCTTTGCCACACCGGTGGATCCCTTCCACCTGATCGAGTTCAGCATCGGTGCGTACTTTGTCGTATCCTTTAAGCTGAATGCCATGATCGGCACCGGCATCACTTATGAGAACGCGAAGGTCTACAGTTATCATGTGAGAAGATATGTGCTGGCAAGAGGAGAAGATGAAAAGTATTCTTCTCAGGCGGACTTAAAGACCCCCAACTTCCGTGCTGACTTCTATGCCTTCGGTATGATCGGCATCCGTGCCGGTATCCGGATCGACGTGCGGCTGGGTATCATCAGCACCAAGCTGGCTTCCATCGGGATCACGGCAGAGGCCGGCCTGTATGCGGAGTTGTACGGATTCCTTTACATCTGGTATGAGTGGACCTCCGGGCAGGGATCTACCTCCGGGGCTATGGGATCTCTCCTCTTTGAGATCGGAATCTATGTAGAGATCAACTTTAAGGCCCAGCTGGGAGACGGTAAATTCGAAAAAGAGATCGAACTCTACTCCAATACCTGGCCGCTTTTGCAGCTGGGAGCAGAGGCGGTCCCCGTGGACTTTACCATCGAGAGGGATGACGATGCCCTGGAGATCGAGTACGAAGAGGGCACAAACAGTGTGGAACTGCCGGAGGAACTGTATTCCATCAATGTGATGGATATGAAATCCGGGGAAGTGTCCGAGGAGGATATGGACGCCTATGACAGCGTGGGAGAAGGCACATCCTTTACCATGCGGGGCCGCACTTACACCCAGTACGATGAGGAGCATTTCCTGATCGAATGCTATGACACGGACAAGGATGGCAAACGCCTGGGCACCTGCTCCTTTATGTATCTGCCCGCCACCAACGAAGTGATGGTAAAGCCTGCGGATACGCTGGCGGACGAGGTCTGGGGCGAAGTGAAGCTGACCTACAAAAACGATACCTTCGGATTTAACACCTCCTCCATCAGCCGTACCGTAAAGCTCCACTGGGAGGGCGAACCCGGAACGGCATCCGTGGAATACTACTGCGAGAAGGAGCCCGGCTCCGGCGAATATGAGCTGGTAGCGGAGGGTGAATTTAACGGATTTAACGGCATCGAGTACGACCTGATCGTGGATGATGACTTTACCTTCAAGTACGAGGGGTACCGCCTGAGCAACGTGGTCTTCCCGGATGAGGCATTGCTCCATCAGAGATACGACGAGCTTCTGGCAAAGTCCTGGGATCTGTATAACCATTACAACAGGACCGGAGATGGTTATGACGAAATGAAAGACCTGAGCCGCAAGCTGGATGCGGCCTGGGAGAACCTGAACAATTTCGGGTACAACCTGCGAAATACCGTGCGAAACGGAAAAGGGACCCTGTATTTCATGATGGTCTCCAATGAGACGGTGGTCAAAGTCTATTATGACCACGTCCTGCATGACGTCACCTGGACCCTTTGGGGAGACAGCAGAAGCCGCAGGTACGGCAATATGCTGGGCATCGGTGTGGCAGAAAACGTAGCGGAAGGTGATACCGTGGACGATAAACTGGACAAAGCCAGAACGGCCATGGAGAAATACGCCGATGTATACGACTATACCATCGAATACCGGGAAGGAAAAGACGGTGAGGTCAAGCCTTATACGCCGGATCTGAAGATGGGCGAGGAGGATATCTACATTGATATCCGGTCCGAGAGCCGGATGCAGAAGGTCCGGTGGATCGCGGACGGCGAAGTGATCCGGACAGATGAAGTAGGCGCTCTTTGCAGATACAACGTGAAGTACCCCGAGGATCTGGGAATCACCGGATATAAGCTGCGGTACTGGGATTCTCCGGATTTCCCCAGCGGATCCTTAATGGTTCAGAACCAGGTGTTGGATATGCCGGCTCATGACGTGGATATCACGGCGGTGCTGGATCCCATCGAGTACAAGACCGTCTGGTATCAGGACGACCGGATCGTGGGCGTGGTCTGGGTGCCCTACGGGACCAGACTGGCGGGCTACCCGAAGATCCCGAAGCTCAGCGCGAGAAATGCCATCATCCACTGGATGATCCGAGGCGATGGTCAGGAATATGAGCTGACGGATGCCTATACCATGCCGGCCATGAACCTGGAACTGTATCTGGAACTGGAGACCATTCCCTTCAAGGCGGTGTTTATGGACGGTGACCGGACCGTGGCGACTCTGGAGGGAGATGTGGGAGATACCCTCACCATTCCGGAATACGCGGACAACTATCGCAGAGACAGGGGGTACGGACTTCGCTGGCTCCGGAAGGGCAGCTTCGGAATATCGGATGAGTACTTAGCGCCGGGCAGCACCTTCCAGTTAAGACCCTATGACGAAACCTTTGTGGCAGACTGGTACTGCGTCTCTCACAGATGGGATGACGGTACCGTCGTCACAGAGCCGAAGTGCGCAAAGGAAGGCGTGAAAAGATACACCTGTCTGAACTGCGGAGAGACCAGGGAGGAAGTGCTCCCCGCCACCGGGATCCATGTCTGGGGTGAGCGGACCTATACATGGGCAGAGGATTTAAGCTCCGTCACCGGAATGACCATGTGCCAGGAGTGCGGACTGTACCATACGGCGGAATCGGCCTCCGTATCCCGGGAAGAGACCGGTGATTACAAATACCACTACACCGCGGTGTTTGATGACGATCTCTTCGAAACACAGGTCAGAGAAATCGATGACAGCGATCTGTACAAGCACGACGCAACCTTTATGGACGGCGACCAGGTGGTGGCTACCATTGAGGATGTCCTTGTGGGAACCAGCCTGACCATTCCGACCTACAGCAATCAGGAGCAGACCGCCAACGGCCTGCTCCTGAGATGGGAGCTGCAGGTGGTTGACGAAGAAGGCGAGATGCCGATCTTCGAGCCGGAAGCAACCTTTAACATGCGCAATGAGGATATGCTCTTTAAAGCCTTCCGGATCTGCGGGACCCACCGCTGGGATGAGGGAACCGTCCTCACCGCAGCTACCTGTGCGCAGGACGGCCTCATGAGATACACCTGCTTAAACTGCGGAGAGACGAGAGAGGAAGTGATCCCGGCCACGGGACTCCATACCTACGGCGCACGGAGCTATGACTGGTCGGGAGATCTGACCATCGTCTACGGACGCACCACCTGTACGGTCTGCGGACAGGAGCATACGGCCCAGTCGAATCCGTCCACCTCCGTGGTAAGCGGAAACAGTCGGATCTACACCGCCACCTTCTCGGATGAGGTGTTTGAGACCCAGACAAAGGAGGTTGAGGAGACCAGCGGACTGCTCTATACACCGGTGTACGGCACCCAGGATCTGTCGGCGCTGCCGGCCTCCGGCGCTGCCCTCACCTTCCCGGATCCGGATGCTGCTGGAGACGATACAAGCCTGTATGCGCTGCTTTCCGATCTCAGACTGTATGCGGTATCCGCAGGGCAGAATATCAGTGTCTACGGGGTCAGCTCCGTGGATGATGATACCTATACCTGGGCACAGCTGAAGACGGATGGTGCGAAGGTCGCTACGGTCACCTTCGTCAGGGAGTTGGATCCTGAACTGGATCCCGCTGTGATCTCCGATCTGGAGAGTCGCTTTGCAGATACCTACACCGTGACCTTCACGGTCAGCATGCAGCCTTAACCATCCGGGGCCAGGCACCATTACGAAATTGTTACGAAAACATCCTTTTGTGTAACATTCCCGTAACGGTGCCTGGTCCCACCTCTTGTATTTTTGGCTAAATCGCGCTAAAATATAGTCGTAAAAATAGGTTTTTTCCCGAAAGGGTTTTGAAAAAAGTAAGGAGGGATCAAGATGGCTGGAATCGGCGGTATGGATGCGATGAAAACGGCGAGTATGCCAGTGCAAAATGCACTTGTGCAAAATGCACCTGCGCAGAGCGCGCAGCGGGTAGCCCCCGAAGCGGTCAGACCTTCCAGGGAGCCGGCGCCCCGGGGCGTACAGCAGGAGAGGACTGCGGAGACCGGCAGGACCACGGACGCTGCGAGAGAGGCTGCGGAGAAAGCCAGGCAGGCACAGGTGACAGGTCTCGAGATCGAGGATGTGATCTCCGTATCCAAGGACGGAGATACGGTGCAGGCAGGACGGGAGAGCCTGGAAAAGCTGGAGGATGACCGGTTCGGCCGGGTGATCCGTCTGGATGATCAGGCGCAGGCTGCCACCGCCCAGGCGCAGGAAGAGACCCAGGCCCAGAGAGCCGAGGCGGCACAGGAAGCCAGAGAGGCTGCTGCCCGGGCGTTAGAGGAAGCAAGGCAGGCCCAGCAGGCTGCCCGGGAGAAGATCGCGGAGACGGCTGCGCAGAACACGAAGGAATCGGAGAGAGAGGACCGGGCAGAGACCCTGGAAGTCCGGGATGAGAGAGCACAGCAGCAGATCACATCCTTCCAGGGCTATACGGACCAGCAGCTGCAGCAGGTGTACAACCGGGGGGAGATCTCCAAAAACGACTATGACCGGGAGATGGCCACCAGGGAGCAGTCCCGGGAGGAGCGGACGGAAAGGACGGCGGAGTTTTCGAACGAGATGGCGGAAAACGCCGCCGGAGCACAGCAGGTGCAGCAGGACCGGACGCAGATCGAGACCGCCTTCGGGGAGGATTCCTCGGAGACTGTGGCACCGGAGGACCGGGTGGATGCCATGGATGCGGTGCAGAAGGCACTTCAGCTGTAGACTGATCGGATCAAAGGAAATCGGGGACGGCTTTGGATCGCCGGAGGGCGGTGATCCGAAGCCGTCCCCTTTTCTGCCATTTTTCTTGAATCCATCGGCATTCTGGTATATACTAAAGGTTGTTTTATCCGGTACCGAAGGCGCCGGAAACAGGAAATCACATTTACAGGAGAACAGCTATGGCATTATTGGAACAGTGGAGAGAACTCGCCTACAACGAGGCGGCAGACCAGAATAAACTGCAGACCCTCTGGAAAGCTTATTTCCAGAAGGAGAAGGACATCTACAGTCTGCTCCTGAAAAACCCCGATGAGGTGGTGAAGGGCACGGTGAAGGAACTGGCGGAGAAGTACGGCGTGGATATCATGACCATGACGGGCTTTCTGGACGGGATCAACGACAGCCTGGTGACCCCCAACCCCATCGAGGAGATGGAGGAGGATACGGAGGTTTCCCTGGGATTTGACAAGGAGCTCCTCTATAAGAATATGGTGGCAGCCGAGGCGGACTGGCTCTACAACCTGCCGGAGTGGGAGAGCATCTTTGACGAGGAGAAGAGAAAGGCCCTGTACAAGGAGCAGAAATCCTCCACCACCATCGTGAAGGAAAAGAAGATCTATCCCAACGATCCCTGCCCCTGCGGGAGCGGCAAAAAGTACAAGAAGTGCTGTGGAAAGAACCAGGGCTGACGGGAGCCGAAAGGAGCGCAGATGAAAAAGCTGGAAGAATATGTGGTCAGCATTCCGGATTTCCCGGAGCCGGGGATCATTTTCCGAGATGTGACCAGCGTCCTGCAGGACGCGGACGGACTGCATCTGGCCATCGAGACCATGCAGGATCTGGTAAAGGATCTGGACATTGACGTGGTGGTGGGCCCCGAATCCAGAGGCTTTATCTTCGGAACCCCCATTGCCTACAACCTGCACAAGCCCTTTGTGCTCATCCGGAAGAAGGGAAAACTGCCCCGGGAGACCGTGGAGAAGACCTATGATCTGGAGTACGGCACAGCCACCATCGAGATGCACCGGGACAGCATAAAGCCCGGCCAGAAGGTCCTGATCGTGGACGATCTCATCGCCACGGGAGGCACCACGGAAGCCATGATCGAGCTCATTGAGAGCCTGGGAGGCGAAGTGGTGGGGATCGTGGTCCTGATCGAGCTGGCAGGATTAAAGGGCAGGGAGCGCCTGGGCAAATACCGGCTGGACGCTGCCATCACCTATCCCGGCAAGTAAGACCGGAAAACTGCGCATTGCCTGAAGTAGACAGACTTTGAGAGACGAGGACGAGATCCGCGACGGTGCCGTCACAGAGCACAGCGGGATCAACATCAGCCAGGACTTTGTCTCTCCCGTGGTACTCTACGGGAGTCTGATCACCTGTGTCAAAAAATACCATCCCAGCGACGATATCTCCATGATCGAGAAGGCGTACCAGCTGGCCTGCGAGGCTCACGGAAGCCAGACGAGAAAGTCCGGGGAGCCCTATATCATCCATCCCTTAAATGTGGCGATGATCCTGGCGGAGCTGGAGATGGACAAGGAGACCATCGCCGCAGGCCTTTTGCATGACGTGCTGGAGGATACCGCCATCACGGATGTGCAGCTGCGCAACGAGTTCGGCCAGGAGGTCCTGAGCCTGGTGGACGGGGTCACCAAGCTGGAACAGATCCCCCTTTCCCGGGATATGAGCCAGACGGAGGCCAAGCTGGAGATGCAGGCGGAGAACCTGCGGAAGATGTTTCTGGCTATGGCCAGGGATATCCGGGTCATCATCATCAAGCTGGCGGACCGTCTGCACAATATGCGGACTTTAAAGTACCAGAGTCCGGAGAGCCAGCAGCGGATCGCCAGAGAGACACTGGATATCTACTGTCCCATCGCTCAGCGGCTGGGTATCAGCAAGATCAAGGTGGAGCTGGACGATCTGGCCCTGAAATATCTGGAGCCGGAAGCCTACCACGAGCTGGCGGAGAGCATCGCAGTCCGGAGGGAAGAGCGGGAGGCCTATATCGAGGGGATCGTCTCCGAGGTCAGCGAGCATGTGCGGACCGCGGGGATCAAAGCCCAGGTCAGCGGAAGGGTGAAGCACTTTTTCTCCATCTACAAGAAGATGAAGAATCAGAACAAGACCCTGGATCAGATCTACGACCTCTTCGCGGTGCGGATCATCGTGAACACCGTCATGGAGTGCTATGCCACCCTGGGGGTGATGCATGAGCACTATACCCCCATCCCGGGGCGTTTCAAAGATTACATCGCCATGCCGAAGGAGAATATGTACCAGTCCCTCCACACGACGCTGATCGGAAAGAGCGGACAGCCCTTCGAGGTACAGATCCGGACCTTCGAAATGCACAAGGCCGCGGAATACGGTATCGCGGCACATTGGAAATACAAGGAGGACTCCGCCGGAGTCCAGAGCCTCCATGGGGAGGAAGAGAAGCTGACCTGGCTGCGCCAGATCCTGGAGTGGCAGCAGGACATGTCCGACAACCGGGAGTTCATGGAGCTCTTAAAGGACGATCTGGACCTGTTTGCGGACAGCGTCTACTGCTTCACCCCCACGGGGGAGATCAAGAACCTGCCCATGGGGTCCTGCCCCATCGATTTCGCCTACGCCATCCACTCCGCGGTGGGGAACCGCATGGTGGGAGCCCGGGTGAACGGGCGGATGGTGCCCATCGACTACCAGCTCCGAAACGGAGACCGGGTGGAGATCGTCACCTCCCAGAACGCCAAGGGGCCGAGCCACGACTGGCTCAGCATCGTCAAGAGCACCCAGGCCAAGAACAAGATCAATCAGTGGTTCAAGAACGAGTCCCGGGAGGACAATATCACCAAGGGCAAGGAGATGCTGGCCGCCTATGCAAAGGGGAAGGGCATCAATTTCGCGGAGATGCTCACCCCCGCCTATCAGCAGGAGATCTGGCGGAAGTATTGCTATCGGGACTGGGAATCCATTCTGGCGGCAGTGGGCCGCGGGGCACTGAAGGAAGGACAGATCGTCAATAAGGTCCGGGAGCTCTATGACCGGGATCATCCCAGGATCCTCTCCAACGACGAAGTGCTGGCTTCCATTGCGGAGCAGAATGCCCAGCTCATGCGGACCCCCGCGAAATCCAGAAGCGGCATCATCGTCAGAGGAATCGCGGATCTGTCGGTGCGGTTTTCCAAGTGCTGCAGCCCCGTTCCCGGGGACGAGATCGTGGGATTCGTCACCAGAGGAAGAGGAATCTCCGTCCATCGCACGGACTGCATCAACATCATCAACCTGCCGGAGATGGAGCGGGAGCGCCTCATTGACGCCCAGTGGCAGATGGAGGACGATACCACGGTGGGGACCTTCGGGGCTTCCATCAAGGTCTTCGCCAATGACAGACCCGGGCTTCTGGCAGATATCTCCAAGGTCTTTACGGAGAAGAACATCAGCATCCTGGCACTGACCACCCGGACCAACAAGCAGGGGGTGGCCACGCTGGAGATCAGCTTTGAGGTACACGGACGGGAGGAGCTGGAAAAGATCGGAGAGAAGATCCGTCAGATCCCCAGCGTCCTGGATCTGGAACGAAACGCGGGAGGGTGAGCTCATGGGAGCTGTGAAGATCGGCCGGATGACCGTGGGCATCTATGGGACCAACTGTTACTTTCTCTACCGCGAAGGCGCGCCGGATGCGGTGGTGATCGATGCGCCGGATCACGGAAAACAGCTCTGCATCAGGCTGGAACAAAGCGGCCTTCATGTGAGGGCTATCTTATTGACGCATAGTCATTTTGACCATATCTGGGGTGCCGCCGAGCTTCGGAGCACTGCCAGTGCCTTTGCCGAGGAGCGGGGAGAGGAACCCGTGAAGATCTATGCGGCGGAAAGCGAGCGGGAGCTCCTGGAGGATGCGGGGAAAAATGTCTCCGCCCAGATGGGGCGTCCGGTGACCCTGCGGCCCAATGTGTGGCTTCGGGACGGGGAGGAGCTGGAGCTGGCCGGGATCCGAATCCGGGTCCTTCTGACTCCGGGACACACGGCGGGAAGCTGCTGCTTTTATGTGGAAGAGGCGGGGATCCTCATCGCCGGGGATACGCTCTTTTATGAATCCGTGGGACGGACGGACTTCCCCACGGGGAGTGCGGGGACACTGGTCCGGTCCGTACGGGAGAAGCTCTTTGTCCTGCCGGATGAAACGGATGTCTACCCCGGTCACGGAGAAGAGACCACCATCGGACATGAGAAGGCCTACAACCCCTTTGTACAGGGATAGGGGTTTCAGGGCACAAAGGGACGGATCCGGAAAATGAGGGTCCGGCCCTTTCTTTATCAAAGAAGGAA
>JAFYFY010000198.1 GCA_017543485.1 Lachnospiraceae bacterium
GCCCCAAGGGCAGTTGTTTGCATCGGGCTCTTTGTAGATCTTCAGAGTCTTGCCGTTCACGGTGATGGAATCCTCGCCTGCGGAAACGGTGTCAGCCAGAGCGTACTTACCCTGAGAAGAATCATACTTCAGAAGGTGAGCCAGCATCTTGGGGGAGGTCAGATCGTTGATGGCAACGACCTCATACCCTTCTGCACCGAACATCTGACGGAAAGCCAGACGGCCGATACGACCGAAACCATTGATTGCAACCTTAACGTTTGCCATGTGTAAGTCCTCCTAAAATGGTTTTATTGATTCTGACGGTAATCGTCAAAACTTTATCAACGGTCATATTATACAAGGTAAAACGTTTCATTTCAAGAAAAAACGTCGCTCCTGCCGTGAAAAAATTGTGAACAAAGGACCAGCGCAAAAAACAGTCATTTGCCAAAAAAGCCCCCTTCGGGTTAAAATACAGAACAGACGAGACCTTCCATCAAAAAAGGAGGAAAGGAAATGCCCATTTTATGTGATTCCCATATCCACTCCCACCACTCCGGGGACAGCGAAGCCTCCATGGAGTCCATGACCCTGGCCGGCATCGCGGCCGGACTGGATACCCTGGTCTTTACGGAGCACAACGATTTTCAGGCTCCCCCCTGCCCGGACCTTCCGGAGGATGCTTTTCTGCTAAACGCCGACTCCTATCTGTATGAGCTGCTGCAGATGAAGGAGCGCTACGGAGACCGGATCCGGCTGCTCTACGGGGTGGAGCTGGGGCTGCAGACCTGCTGTGTGCGGGAAAATGCGGTTTTTGCAAAATCCCACGACTTTGACTTCATCATCGGCTCCGCCCATTATGTCGGCGGAAAAGACCCCTACTACCTGGAGACCTTTGAAGGGATCGAGACCTCCGCCCTTTACAGGCAGTACTTTGAGGAGTTTCTGGAGAGCATCAGAAAGACCTCAAATTTCGATGTGTGCGGGCATCTGGATTATGTCTTCCGCTACGGCCCGAAGACCGTCACGGACCCGGATCCGGCACCATACATGGATGTGATCGATGAGATCCTGAAGATCCTGGTGGACCGGGAAAAAGGGCTGGAGATCAACACGAAAAGCGTGGCAAAGGGGATGAAGGAGTTTCACCCTTCGGAGAAGATCCTGAGAAGGTATAAGGAGCTGGGGGGCGAGATCGTCACCGTGGGATCGGATGCCCACAGTCCGAAATGGGTCGGATCGGATTTTGAGAAGGCAGGGGAGCTGCTGAAAAGATGCGGATTCGAGTATTACTGCGTGTTTGAGAAGCGGACACCGGAGTATCACAGGATCTGAGAGAAGGGCTTAAGGGTGTGAAAAAAGGGGACGGTTCCGGATCGCCAGAGTTCGGCGATCCGAAACCGTCCCCGTTTTTTCACGAAGCAGTCCTTACACTCGGAAGAACTCCACGTTGCTCTTGAGCTGGGTAGCGATGTCGCCCAGGGCCTCAGCCTCGGCTACCACGGAGGTCATGTTGGAGTTGAGCTGTGCCAGGGATGCGCTGGTCTCCTCGGTGGAGGCTGCGTTCTCTTCGGAGATGCTGGAGAGGGACTCGACGGAGGAAAGGATCTGCTCCTTGCCGCTGGTCATGGAATCAACCAGTGCCGCGATGTCCTGGTTACCGCTCTCGGTCTCCTTCAGGAGGGTGAGCATCTCGTCGAAGGCTCTGCTCATCTTTTCAAGAGCCTGTGCCTCGCTGGAGGTGGCCTCCTTGATGCTGGCGGTCAGCGACTTGTTCTCATTGGAGTACTGGGTGATGGTGCTGAGCATGTTGGTGATCTCATTGGCCATCTGGTTGGACTCTTCCGCAAGTCCCTTGATGTTGTCCGCAACCACTGCGAAGCCTCTGCCGGCCTCTCCTGCTCTGGCTGCCTCGATGGAAGCGTTCAGAGCCAGCAGGTTGGTCTGGCTTGCGATATTGATGATGCCTTCGGCGGCCTTGCTGATCTCTTCCACCACCTCTGCGGTCTTGCCCACGGAATCAGCAACCTGTCCGGCTCTCTGGTCGGTCTCTTCGTCCGCCTTGCGGATATCACCCAGCTGCTCCTGGAGTCTCACGGACTCGTCGTACAGAGCCTTGACCTTCTGCAGGTTGCTCTCGGCAGCTTCCTGGACACGGTCCACACTGTCGCCGATCTCCACGGTGATGCCGGAGGTCGTCTGGACATCCTCTGCCATGACCATGGCGCCCTGTGCCAGATCGTTGACTGCGGAGGAGATGTTTCCGGTGGTCTCCTGGGAATCCGCGATGCTCTCCTTGGTGTTCTCTGCTTTGGCGTTGACTTCCTCCGCACACTGGACCACCAGCTGAAGGGAAGCCTGAAGCTTGTCTCTCATACCCTCCATGGCACCTTCGACTCCGTAGAACTCCTTCAGCGGGCTCTTCTGCTCCACGGGAGTTGCGAAATCGCCGTCTGCCATGTTCAGGACTGCCTTGGACAGGGACTTGACGCTCTTGTTGATGATGTTCAGGATCACCACTGCCACAACAGCCACCAGCACTGCCAGTTGGCCGAAGATCACGGCGGAGATGACGATGGAACGAGTCATTGCGGCGTCGCGCATCTTCTTCTCGGTCACAGCCCACTCTTCCGTGATGTCCGTCATGTCGGACAGAGCGCCGCGGGCCACGGAGAAGGCACTGTTAAACTCGGTCCAGTCGCCGGAAACATTGGCGACATCGTAGGAATTCTGCCATGCCTTGAAGTCCGCCTGGAATTCATTGGCCAGCTGCTGGAAGTTTGCTCCGTCCAGCGTCGTTCCGGTGTACAGATCCGGCACCTGGCTGGCAATGGCCGTGGCGTCGTTCACTCTCTCCAGCACCTGAGCGACATTCTCATCGTAATCACTCAGTGCGGTGTTGGCCAGCTCGATCATGTCGGAAGGCAAAAAACTGGGATCATTGAGCCCCAGAAGCTCATATCTCGTGGTAGCCGCATAGACTGCCTGGTAGTAGTCTCTGTCGGCATTGATCAGCTTGGAGCTGATCTGATAGAGCTTTTCATAGTAGAGATCGTTGTCTTCGGCAGAGTTGGCCAGCAGCTGTCCGCTGAAGTATCCGACACTGATCACGACCATCAGGATCAATGTGGCTGCGGCGATCGTCAGCATTGCGATCAGACTCTGTCTCTTTTTTGTCTTTTCCATACACGAAATTCCTTTCTGAATCCCAGTCTGCTCTTTGTGTCTGACCGAGCTGTTTTTTAGGATTGTAGGAAAATAATACCAAAAAATCGTTTCCGTGACAACGGGATCTTGGCGGAAAACAGACCGTTTTTTGCGAAATCGTTTACGAACTTACGGCGAAAATCTCCTGCTTTCTGAAAATAAGAAGGGACTAAAAACGGCCGGGGATAATCCCCGGCCATTCGAAAAAATATCATTTGTTATGCAATGCAGGCGCCACCCAATACCGCCCATCCGCCGGAGAGCTCCTCCCGCATGGTCTCCGGGGTTCCGTAGAATACCAGAGCCTGTCCCGGCGCCGGGGCTCTTACCGGTCTCTCGAAGGTGCACACCACGCTCCCATCCTCCAGAAGACGCAGGATCCCCCTCTCTCCGGGATGGTTGTACCGAACCTTTGCCACCACCGGGATCTCCTCTCCGGGCTTCGGTGCCTGCATCCCCATCCAGCAGACATCCGTTCCCTTCACGACACTCTGAAAGAGATCCTCATTCTCCCCGATGACCACTTCCCCAGTCTCCGGGCGGATCTGCGTGACATAAACCCGGTGTCCGGCGGGCAGTCCCAAGCCTCTTCGCTGCCCAATGGTATAGTGGGTGATCCCTTGATGAGGGCCCAGCTCCCTTCCATCCCGGTCCACGAACACCCCCGGGGGCGGAGTACGGTCTCCCGCTTCCTTTTCGATGAATCCGGCGTAGTCTCCGTCCGGGACAAAGCAGATCTCCTGGCTGTCCGGTTTTTCCGCCACCGGAAGATGCGCCTGCCTGGCCATCTCCCGGATCTGCGTCTTTTCATAGTCCCCGCAGGGGAAAAGGGTCCTGGAAAGCTGGTCCTGGGTCAGGGCATAAAGGGCATAGCTCTGATCCTTCGTCATCCCGGCGGAGGTGAGGATAGAGTATCTTCCGTTATTCAATCTCCGGATCCGGGCATAATGCCCCGTGGCGATGGCATCCGCTCCGATCTCCATGCTGCGCCGGAGGAGGGATTCCCATTTGACATAGCGGTTACAGGCGATGCAGGGATTGGGGGTCCTGCCCTTTAAATATTCTTCGGTAAAATAATCAATAACCTTTGTTTTGAATTCTGTCCGGAAGCTCATGACATAGTGGGGTATGCCGATGGCATCCGCCACCCTTCTGGCATCCTCCACCGCGGACAGCCCGCAGCACCCGCCCTCAGCCGCTGATGCATCCGGATCCTCGCTCTGCCAGATCTGCATCGTGACACCGATGACGCGGTAGCCCTGTTCTTTTAAAAGCCAGGCAGCCACGGAGGAATCCACCCCTCCCGACATACCAACAACAACCGTTTTTTTATCCATGTTCTTTTCCGTTCCGGGCTTTTCCCGGTTCTGTGACAGCCGCGCCTTTTCAGGACTCCCGAAGGCTCCGGAGCCGGCTCACCGCCGCGGCGATCCCCTCCGCCGCCTCCCGGATCTCCTCCTCCGTATTTCGGTGGGACAGAGTCAGCCGCAAAGAGGCCTTAGCCTGTTCCGGGCTCCGGCCGATGGCCGTGAGCACATGGGAGGGCTCCGCAGCCCCCGTGGAACAGGCGGAGCCGGAGGAGGCACAGATCCCCTGCCCGTCCAGCAGGATCAGCAGGCTCTCTCCTTCGATCCCGGGAATGGTCAGGTTCAGATTTCCCGGCAGTCTCTCTCCGCCGTAGGCGGCGGGTCCGTTTAGCAAAGCATTTGGTATTTTATCTGTCAAAAGCGCGAGGAGCAGATCCCGCAGACCCGACACCCGTTCCTGCCGCTCCCGCATCCGCTCTCCGGCGATCCGGGCAGCCTCTCCGAAGCCCACGATCCCCGGCACATTCTCCGTTCCGGCCCGTCTGGCCCGCTCCTGTCCACCGCCCTTTTGTCTGGAGCCCAGGGGGACGCCCTTTCTGACATACAAAAGCCCCACGCCCTTGGGTCCTCCCAGCTTGTGGGCACTGGCGCTCAAAAGGTCCGCCTGCAGCTCCTCCGTATCCAGGGGGATCTGACCATAGGCCTGCACCGCATCCGTGTGAAAGAGGATCCCATGCTTTTTCGCGATCCCGCCGATCTGCGCAATGCGCTGCAGGGTCCCGATCTCATTGTTGGCCGTCATGATGCTGATGAGCCCCGTATCCGGGCGGATGGCCGCCTCCACCGTCTCCGGGAGGCAAAAGCCCTCCCCGTCCACCGGCAGATATTCCACCTCATACCCCTCCCGCTCCAGAGCGCGAAAGCTCTGCAGTACGGCGGGGTGCTCCACTGCGGAGGTCAGCAGGTGCCTCTTTTCCCCCGCTGCATGAGCGCCCTCGAATACGGCCCAGTTGTCACTCTCCGTTCCGCCGGAGGTGAAAAAGACTTCCTCGGGCTGAGCTCCCATGAGCTGTGCACACTTCTGACGCGCGTTTCGGATGGCCGTCTTGCTGACGGATGCGATCTCATAGATCCCGCTGGCATTCCCGAACCGCTCCGTAAAATACGGGAGCATGGCCTGTATGACCTCGGGTTCCACGGGAGTCGTCGCGGCATTGTCCAGATAGACCATAAAAAAATACCTCCGAAGGATTCGCCTTCTGAGGTATTTTATCCGATTTTTCCGCCTCTTTCAATATTTCGGCCCCGGGACTTAGTTCGCCTTCACGGAGACGATACCGTCCGCGTTGTTTACCAGCGTTCCGTCCGAGGAGCCTGCGAAGAACTGGTACTGCTGCAGGATCTGATCCTTCTGGGGCTCCGGCATTCTCGTATCCAGATCCAGAAGGGAGAGGCTGCTGTCCTTTCCGATGTATCCGAAATCATCCCCTCTGTTAAAGGTCAGGGAGACGTCCTCGAGAGCGGGCTCCCGAAGGGCCGGTCTTTCATAGGACTGCTGCGCGCTCTGGGGAGCCTGTAAGGCTTCCTGCTGGGCCAAAGGCTGCTGCGCCTCTTTGGCAGGAGCACCTGCTGCGCCAACATAGGGGATCTCGGGCACACGGTAACTCTTCAGATAAATGCTGTAATCATTGATCCCGATTGCCATGAGCCTTCACCTCCTTGTCAGATTTGGGCGGATCTTTGATCCGCTGTCGCGTTCCGTCGCTCCATGTTCCTTTCGCCTTACATGAAGTATATCGGAAACGCGTTCAGATTCTTTAGTGTTTTATAATTTTTTTAGAAATTCCGAAGAGTAATACAAGGGCCGATCACTCAGCCCTTGTCCATAAATCCTTTTAATTCCTCCAGGAAGGTGTTCACATCCTTGAACTCCCGGTAGACTGATGCGAAACGCACATAGGCCACGGCATCCAGGTCCTTCAGTTTGTTCATCACCAGTTCCCCGATGACACCGCTGGAGATTTCCTTCTCCTCCATCTGGGAGATCTCGTTCTCCACCTCGTCCACCAGTCTGGTGATCTGCGCCGCGCTCACCGGCCGCTTGTGGCAGGCCCGCAGGACGCCGGACTCTAATTTCGCACGGTCGAAGGCCTCGCGGTTGTTGTCCTTTTTGATGATGATCAGGGGGATCGTCTCCACCTTCTCATAGGTGGTGAAGCGCTTGTTGCACTTATCACAGATCCTGCGCCTGCGGATGTAACTGTTGTCATCCGCCGGTCTCGAATCGATGACCCTGGTATCTTCATTTGCGCAGTACGGACACTTCATAGCTTCTTCCCCCACAGTTCCCTGTCTTCAAACAGTCTGTCGTTCATCCAGGCCACGGCATCATCCACCCCGTCCTCATCGAAGGAAAAGGTGTTTCGCTGCTTTTTCTCCTCCGGTGTGGAAGCCAGGTTCATGGGCTCCGGCCAGATGGTGCAGCAAAGGACGTCTATCTCCGTCTCCTCTCCGCTGTCGGACGTGCACTTTTCCTTCCCCTTTTCCAGGCGGTACCGCATTCCCTCACAGGAACCGGTAAAGGACGTCTTTTTCAGATATGCCAGTGAGAGGATCTCGGTGCGGTCGATCACTGATTTCTCCTGTTTTTGATAAAGTCGGGAACGTTAAACGCGCTCTTTTCCACTCTGCTGGTAATGGGAGCGGGCGGGGTCACCGGCTGGGGATGGTCCTCCCCTGCGGGAAAGACGGTCTGTCCGGGTGCCGGAGCATAGCCGGTCTGGGGCTGGGGTGCGGTATGTGCAGCGCCCGGTCCGGCATATCCGCCGGTGACGGGGGTTGCAGTGGGAGCCACGGGCACTCTGGGCGCCACAGGTCCCTTTCTCTGCAGGGCACCGCTGGGCATCACCACACCGTGCTGTCCGGAGGCAGCTTCCTCCAGGCCGGTGGCGATGACCGTGACCACACAGGTGTCCGTCATCTCTTCGATCTGATTTGCACCGAAGATCACGTTGATGTCGTCTCCGGTCAGCTCCAGGATATAATCCGCAGCATCGCTTGCGTCGCTGAGGGAGATGTCGCCGGTGACATTGAGCACCACATCCGTGGCGGTATTGATCTTGGTCTCCAGGAGCGGGCTCTCCACGGCTCTGCGCACGGCTTCGATGGCCCGGTTCTCACCGGTGGCCTCTCCGATGCCGAAGTGCGCCACGCCCTTGTCCTGCATGGCGGTCTGAATGTCCGCGAAGTCCAGGTTGATGTCGGCGGAATCGTTGATGAGATCGATGATCCCCCGGACAGCCTGCTGAAGGACCTCGTCCGCCAGCTTCATGGCATCCTTGAATCCCACCTTCTTATTGGTCAGGCCCAGGAGCTTTTCATTGGGGATCACCACGTAGGTATCCACATTGTCCTTGATCTTTTCGATGCCCATGGTGGCATTTTCCATGCGGCGCTTTCCTTCAAAATGGAAGGGCTTGGTCATGATGCCGATGGTGAGCACACCGTTGTCCTTGGCGACCTTGGCCACCACGGGAGCGGCTCCGGTACCGGTTCCGCCGCCCATACCGCAGGTGACGAACACCATGTCCGCACCCCGCAGAGCTGCCGAGATCTCCTCGATGTTCTCTTCCGCCGCCTTTTCACCGATCTCCGGCTTGGCACCGGCCCCCAGTCCCTTGGTCAGCTTCTCGCCGATCTGGATCAGCTTGTCCGCCTTGCAAAGCTGCAGGTCCTGTTTATCTGTATTGATCCCGATGAATTCCACACCGGTGATATTCTCGGCGATCATCCGGTTTACCGCATTATTTCCCGCGCCGCCGACACCGACCACGATGATGCGCGCGTTGTTTTTCGCTTCGTTACTTGTGATCTCCAACAAGACTTTGCCCTCCCAAATAGAGATGAATACAAACTATTACAATAATAGTATCATTTTATACATTTTTCAATAAAAAAAACACAATCAGGCTTTAGTCCTTCTTGAAAAAATACGTTCCCTTGTCGTTATAGCGCTCCATATCCAGCGCTCCCTTCAGGCTCCCCACATCCTTCAGAAACTCCGGGATCAGCATGATCTTGTCCTCCAGCCGGTCCGTCTCGGACCCCAGAGCGACCCGGACATCCCCGAAATACAGGGTGACCTTTCCGCTGTCATGATAGTGGATCCGGTCCACCGTCAGACTGTATTTGTCCAGGAGCTTTGTCAGATCCAGCGTCCGGGTGTAGAGGGAGGTATCCTCCGTCAGCGGCTTTCCCAGCTCCATGCTGTAGATGGCCAGCCCCGTCACCTGCGGGATCCCGGGGGTCTTCACCGTAGAGCTCTCCACCACGATCCCGTCCTTGTCGAAATAGATGTACTGATCCAGACTCGTCACATACCCTGCCAGGGCCTTTTCGTACACGGTGATGCGAATGGCGTCCCGGGAGAGGATGCTGACGGTGATGGACGCCACAAAGGGGACATCCGTGATCTTCATATCCCGGTATTTGTGGGACAGGTACCAGGAATTGTCTCCCAGAGGGCCTTCCATCACGATCTCCCGGATCTGTTCATCGGAATAATGGCGGTTTCCCTCCACATAGACCTTGTCCGGGTCGATCCGGTAATCCTCCAGAAAGCGCCAGATCCCGAAGGCGCCGGCCCCCAGAAGGGCCAGAACGATCAGAAAGGGGAGGATTCTTCGCAGGATTCTCATGCTATGCCCTCTCCTCCTTCGCTTCCAGGACATTGTAGCGGTGCACGCTCATCACCAGCCCGATCTCCATCAGGGTGAAGATGGCGGAGGAGCCGCCGAAGCTGACAAAGGGGAGCGAAACCCCCGTATTGGGGATGCTGTTGGTGGCCACGGCGA
>JAFYFY010000199.1 GCA_017543485.1 Lachnospiraceae bacterium
TTCCCTGATCCGGCACCATCATGATCTGCATCTCAAAAGCAAGCTTCGGCGGCTTGTAATCCACTTCTTCCCTGGCCTGGCGGATGATCTCCTGCATCAGGCGCTGGGCTTTTTCGCTCCGGGAGAGAAAGTCCCGGTAGTCCACATGATACTCCTCCAGTTCTTCCAGAGAGAGATAGCATTTTACGGTTTTATCATCTACGCGTTCAATCTTCATATCGGTACCTCCCGTGGGCACCCATTTACCCTTTGGATCCATTCCATCCGAAGATCTGCAGATATTCGGACGGATATTCATTTCATCATAGCACAAAACCCGCGGTTCTACAATCGATATAACCGGTGGGCATTTTCCCAGGTGATCCGCCGAACCTCCTCTTCCTCGATGCCTTTGATCTGTGCGATCTTCGATACCACAAAGGGCAGGTTCAAGGAGGAATTGCGCTTTCCCCGGTTCGGCTCCGGGCTTAAATACGGGCAGTCCGTCTCCAGGACCATGGCCTCCATGGGCAGGAACTCCACGGTTTCCACCAGCTTCCGGGCGTTTTTGTAGGTCACCACACCGCCGATGCCGAAGAAAAATCCCATCTCCAGAAATTCCCGGGCCATCTCCTTTTCATAAGAATAACAATGGACCACGCCCCCCAGATCCCTGGCGTTGCAGGCCTTCATGAGATCCGCCGTATCCCGGGCCGCATCCCGGGAATGGATGACCACGGGCTTTCCCACCTCCCGGGCCAGCTCCATCTGCCGGGCAAAGGCTTCCTTCTGCTCCGCCGCCCGATCCTTCTCCCAGTGATAGTCCAGCCCGATCTCACCGATGGCCACGCATTTCGGGTCTGCGGCAGCCTCCCGTCTGAGCCATTCGTACGCCGCCTCATCCAGGTCATCGATCTCGGAGGGGTGGACTCCCAGGGCGCAGTACACATGGGGAAAACGTCTGGCCAGTTCCTGTGCGGCCTTCGAGGAGGGGATCCCCGCCCCGATGTCCGTCACCAGCGCGATGCCCCGCTCCGGAAGGCTCCCGACCAGCTCCTCCCGATCCGGGTCAAAAGCTTCATCATCATAATGTGCATGGGTATCAAAGATGGGTGTCATCTGTTTTCTCCTGTGATCATTCACCTTCCCGCAGACCCGCCGCGCTTCGAAGAGCGTCTTCCTCCTCCGGAGTCAGCTCCCGGCATGCTCCGGGTGCCAGATCCTCCGGCAGGGACAAAGGTCCCATCCGAAGGCGCTTTAAATACAGGACCTCGCTCCCCACGGCCTCCGCCATCCGCTTCACCTGATGGAACCGTCCCTCATGAAGGGTCAGATATAAAACAGGCCTCCCCTGGGCATCCGCAGGGCCCATCTCGGCCTTTGCCGGCAGGGTGGGCTCCCCGTCCCCGATATCCACACCGTTTTCCAAACGCTCCAGCGCTTCCCGGGTCAGGTCCTTCGACAGATGCGCCTCGTAGAGCTTCTCCACATGCCGCTTCGGGCTCAGCAGCCGGTGGGAGAGCTCCCCGTCATCCGGGAGAAGCAGCAGCCCTTCCGTGTCCTTGTCCAGCCGGCCCACGGGCTGCACCCTGTGGGCGGCCTCCGGCGGCACGAATTCCATCACCGTCCGCTCCCGTTTGTCCGAAGAGGCGGTGACCACCCCCGCCGGCTTGTGGAGCAGCAGATACAGGTGCTCCCGGTACCGGATCCTCTCTCCGTTCACGGACACCTGCACCTTCTCCGGGTCGATCTGCATCCCCGGGTCCGAAACTGCCTTCCCGGGCTGCCCCTCCCCGGCGCCGCACACCTGCACGCCTCCCTTTTTGATCAGTTCCCTGACTTCCTTTCGGGTTCCGAACCCGCAGTCACATAAGAATTTATCCAGTCTCATGCCTCTACTCTATCACCCTTTCCCGGCTTTGTCACAAAAAAAGACGCTTCCGGCCATACCCGGCCGAAAACGTCCTGCTGCCTTTTTCCTGTCAAAGTACGGGCTGCGTCCGCACCCGCTCTTTCGATCTTACGAAGCTGCCGCGCCCCTTGCTTCCTCCACCGCGAA
>JAFYFY010000200.1 GCA_017543485.1 Lachnospiraceae bacterium
CACCGTCATCATCCAGAGCTCCAGCGCATCCGTGGGTATCCTCCAGGCCCTTTCCGCTACCGGGTCCGTCACCTACGGGATAGCGGTCCCCATCATCATCGGTCAGAACATCGGCAAATGCGCCACCATCCTGCTGGGCGGTGTGGGCACGGGAAAAAAGGCCAAGCGCCTCTCCCTGAGCTACCTTCTCTTTAACCTGTTCGGAGCAGTGTTCTTTCTGGTCCTGTATTTCGTCCTCCGCTACGCCGCAGGGCTTCCCATTTTTGCGCAGACGGTCAGCAGAGGTAACATCGCGGACATCCATCTGTGCTTCAACCTCCTCACCAGCATACTGCTGCTTCCCTTCTCGGAGCAGATGGCCAAGCTTTCCGGCACCATCGTGGGGCGGGACGCCTCCGATGCGGTGGACCAGGAGTTTGCCAGACTCGATGACCTGGTGTTAAAGACCCCCACCGTGGCCCTGAGCCAGTGCAAGCGCCTCATGGCCCAGATGCGCACCAAGGTGGAGGAAAACTATGCCATCGCCACGGAGATGCTCAGACAGTACTCCTCCGAGAATTTTGACCGTCTGGAGGAGAACGAGAGCTTCATTGACCGGTGCGAGACCGCCCTGAGCGCGTACCTCATCAAGATCGACAAAAAGCGCCTTCCGGAAAAGGATGCCGCGGAGGTGAACGAGCTCATCGGCTGTATCAGCGATTTCGAGCGCATCGGCGACTACAGCATCAGCATGGCCTACACCGCCCGGGAGATGCAGGAGGCAGGGGTCTCCTTTACCGAGGACGGAAAGCGGGAGCTGGGGATCATCACGGATGTCACCAGAGAGGCCATCGAAACCCTGCGCATCGCCTTCGACACGGGCAATGCCGCCCTGGCGAGGCAGATCGAGCCCTTAGGGGACGTGGAGGAAAAGATCCGGGAGCGGATCCGCAAGAACCATATGGAGCGGCTGACGGCAGGAACCTGCAGCATCCAGGCCGGGATCGCCCTGAACGATCTTCTGAACGCCTTCGACCGGATCTGCGGTCACAGCGCCAACATCGCCCTGCACATCATCGGACAGAGCGACAAGCCGGAGGACTTCGACGAGATGCACGGCCATATGGCAGAGCCGGGCAGCGAGGAGTACCGGAAGGCCGTGGAGCGTTACGAGGAGCAGTTTCTCCTGAATTCAGGACTGTGACTTTGCCTTGTTTTTTCCCCGGAAACGCATTAAAATAGAACTACTTGTTTTTTGACGGGACCGGAGGACGGGCCCTCAAGGGGGAAGCTTGGACCAGGGTAAGGACCGTACAATCGAACAGATCGAGCAAAGACAGGCGGAGCTTTCCGCCTTGTTTGGTTTGGACCGTCTGATCTCCAAAAGCACGAAAGAGGTGCTGCAGTTCATCGAAAACCGGCATGAAAAGTTCCGGGAGTCCTATTTCGCCTATCTGGAAAAGGGAGGCGTCATCGAGGACGAAACGGACCGCCTGGTGGTGGAACAGCTCTTTTGTGATCTCTGGCTTCAATCTCTCGCCTATCTTCTGGACATCGGCGACATCACACTCTCCCAGAGAACGAGACTTCTGCAGGATCTGACGGATGTTTTCTGCGGCCGGCCGGATGCCTCCCGGGATTATTACCGGCACACGGAGCAGAGTCCCGCGTATCTGAAATATCTCTACGGGTGCTTTGGCATCGGAGAGGACAGTCCCTACCTGTTCTGGAGCTTTGTCTTTTCCGCCGGGAAGGCGGAAGGGGATCTCTACGCCGCCAACCGGCTGCTGGATGAATACTCCGGGCTGCTGATGCAGATCGGGTATTATCTGGAACGGTGGTTTGCGGGATACGGATTTCTGGACAGGAGCCTGGAACTGATGCGGGAGTTTTCGGCAGGGGTCTGCTATGCGAAGGAGGGAACCTTCGAAGCCTCCGATCTGGTAAACCCGCTGTCCTTTCGGAAGGGGTAGCGCATGATCAAGTGGATCCTGATAAGCGCGGCCGCGCTCATCGCGCTGGTGCTGATCCTGGAGTTTCTGTTAAACTCCCGGGACGATGAATTTCACAAAAAGGAACAAGGCCGAAGACCCGTGCCGGATGCGCCTGTCAGAGAGCAGGAGCCCAAAAGCCGGCAGACCCGGAAGGAGTTCGGCGGGCAGCTTCGCATGATGGAAAATGAGATCCTGCAGGTCAGACAGGAAAAGGAAAAAGCAGCGGCGGACATGTCCGTGCCGGAACAGATAAAGGAGTGATACCATGGCACTGAGCAAAAAGCCCACAACGGGAATGAGTGATATCCTGCCCGCACAGATGCGGGTCCGGGAGTATGTCAAGCAGGTGATCCGGGAGACCTACAGCGCTTTCGGATTTACCCAGATCGAGACCCCCTGCGTGGAGCCCATCGAAAATCTCACCAGCAAGCAGGGCGGCGACAACGAAAAGCTGATCTTCCGCATCTTAAAGAGGGGAGACAAATTCGAATCGGCGGTGCAGAAGATCCGGGAGGGCGCTTCGGAGCCGGCACAGGATCTGGTGGTGGACAGCGGACTTCGCTATGACCTCACCGTGCCCCTGGTGCGGTTCTATGCAAACAACAGCGCAAACCTGCCCAGTCCCTTCAAGGCCCTGCAGATGGGAAATGTCTGGAGAGCGGACAGACCTCAGAGAGGGCGGTTCCGTCAGTTCATGCAGTGCGACATCGATATCCTGGGGGAGCCTTCGAACCTGGCGGAGATCGAGCTGATCATGGCCACCACCACCTGCCTGGGGAAACTGGGATTTCAGGGCTTTCAGGTGCGGATCAATGAGCGCCGGATCCTGAAGGCCATGGCGGCCTATGCGGGATTCCCGGAGGAGTCCTACGACAGCGTCTTTGTCACCCTGGACAAGATGGACAAGATCGGGATGGACGGCGTCCGGGCGGAGCTTCTGGAAAACGGCTTTACCGAGGCGCAGGTGGAGAAATACCTGGAACTGTTTCAGGGCCTGGAGAGCGCATCCGACGGCCTGTCCTATCTGGCACAGACCCTGGGGGATTTCCTGGAGGACGGGATCCGGGAGAACCTGCAGGAGATCATGGAAGCGGTGTCCAGCGTAAAGACCGCGGATTATGAGCTTCTCTTTGATGCCACGCTGGTGCGGGGCATGAGCTACTACACCGGGACCATCTTCGAGGTATCCCTCCCCCAGTACGGTGGAAGCTGTGCAGGCGGCGGCAGGTACGATAAGATGGTGGGACGCTTTACCGGAAACGATACGCCGGCCTGCGGATTTTCCATCGGATTTGAGCGCATCGTCATGATCCTTCTGGAGGAAGGCTTTGAGGTCCCCGGAGCCGCGGGCAAAAAGGCCTACCTCATCGAAAAGGGCGTGGGAGGAGCGCAGCTGTCCGGGATCATCGCACAGGCGCAGAAGGAACGCGCGGAGGGCACACAGGTGCTGGTGGTGCGGATGAACAAGAATAAGAAGTTCCAGAAGGAACAGCTCCAGGCGGAAGGATATACGGACTTCACGGAGTTTTTTAAGGAGGGTTAGAGAAGATGACACAGTCGAGAACACACACCTGCGGGGAGCTGCGGCTTTCCGATGCCGGAAAGCAGGTAACCCTGTGCGGGTGGATGGAAAATATCCGGGAGGTGGGCCAGAACCTGGCCTTTGTCATCCTGCGGGACTTCTACGGAACGACGCAGCTGGTGGCGGAGTCCGAGGAGATGGTGAAGGCCTTTAAGGAGATCACGAAAGAATCCACCATCCGGATCGAAGGCGCTGTCCGGGAGAGGAGCAATAAGAATCCCAAGGTCCCCACAGGCGAGGTGGAAGTGGTGCCGGTGCGCGTGGAGGTCCTGGGAAAGAACCGCAACAGCGAGCTGCCCTTTGAGATCAACAGAAGCCGGGAGGCGGATGAAGCTTTTCGTCTCAAGTACCGGTATCTCGACCTTCGCAACCCGGAGGTCAAAAAGAACATGGTTCTTCGGAGCAGGGTGGTGGCAGAGCTTCGCAGACGCATGATCGAACAGGATTTCCTGGAGATCACCACCCCCATCCTGACGGTGTCCTCCCCGGAGGGTGCCCGGGATTATCTGGTGCCTGCCAGAAAGCACCCCGGCAAGTTTTATGCACTGCCCCAGGCGCCCCAGCAGTTTAAGCAGCTCCTGATGACCTCCGGATTTGACCGGTATTTCCAGATCGCTCCCTGCTTCCGGGACGAGGACGCCAGAGGCGACCGTACCCCCGGAGAGTTCTATCAGTTGGATATGGAGATGGCCTTCGCGGATCAGGACGATGTCCTGGGCGTGCTGGAGACCGTGCTGGTGCCGGTTTTTGAAGAGTTTGGCATCTACAAACGGGTCACCCAGGCGCCCTTTCCCCGGATCCCGTATCTGACGGCCATGGAGGAGTACGGTACCGACAAACCGGACCTGCGCATCGACTTAAAGCTCCAGGATGCCACGGAGGTCCTGCAGGGCATTGGCTTTGAGCCCCTTTCCGGAAACCGCATCAAGGCCGTGGTGGTACCCGGCTTTAACGCCACCAGAAAGCAGATCGATCAGCTCATCGCGGATGTGGAAGTGCAGACCGCCCGGAAAACCTATTGGTTTCGTCTGGATGAGGCAGGGGAGATCGTGGGCGGCATCGCCAAATTCGTGCAGCCCGTGAAGGATGCGGTGGTCTCTGCTCTGGGACTGACCCCCGGATGCTTTGTGGGACTGGCGGCCGGCACCCTGCTGCAGGCACAGAAGACCGCAGGCGTCATGCGCAGCAAGCTGGGGGTTCTCTGCCCCGAGCATATGGATAAGGAACAGTACCGGATGTGCTGGATCGTGGACTTCCCCATGTACGAGATCGGAGAGGAGTCGGGAGAGCTGGAGTTCTGTCACAATCCCTTCTCCATGCCCGTGGGAGGTCTGGAGGTCCTGGAACAGGCCGCAAAGGGGGAACTGGATCCCCTGACCATTATGGCAAACCAGTATGACCTGGTGATCAACGGATATGAGTCCGCATCCGGCGCCGTGAGAAATCATGATCCGGAGATCATGGTGAAGGCCTTTGAGCTGGTGCGCCTGGGCGAGGAGGACGTGAAGGCGAAGTTCCCCGCCATGTACAACGCATTTACCTACGGAGCACCCCCTCACGCGGGAGCGGCTCCCGGTGTGGACCGGATGATCATGCTGCTCACCGGGGAGGAATCCATCCGCGAGGTGATCCCCTTCCCCATGAACAAGAATGCCCAGGATGTGATGATGAACGCGCCCTCCGTGGTCTCCCAGGCTCAGCTGGACGAGCTTCATCTGCAGTGCATCCTTCCGGAAGGCGCGGAAAGCGAGGAAACTTGAAAATCTATCTGACGGACCCGACACAGCTTCAGACAGCGGAAAAAGAGTGCGCTCCTTTTTGGGAGCGCGCTTTGCGTCTGGTGGAAGATGAGAGGCGGGTCCGGATCCTGTCCACCGGCGCATCTTTGAGACGGGGGACGCTTCTGGCCGGAGGACTGCTGCTTCAGTACGGCGTGGCAGAGGCGGCGGAGACCGCAGGCGCTTCCGGTATCCCGGAGGAAGGGGAGAGGGAGTTCCGGTTCCTGGAGATCCCGGAGGTGGTGGACCGGCTGGAAGCGCTGGGCCATGTGCGGCAGTATTCCCTGAATTTCGGGCCCTGGGGAAAGCCCTGTTTTGCGGAAGAAGGCAAAACGATGCCCTTTTTCAATCTGTCCCATTCGGGCCGGTATCTGGCCCTGGCGCTGTCAAGGCGGGAAGTGGGGATCGACTTGCAGGAGACTGCGAGAAAGGCGGATTTTAAAGCGCTGGCTGACCGGTTTTTTACGCCGGCGGAGAGATCCAAGCTGGGAGAAAGTCCGGACCCGGAGGCCTTCTACAGGCTGTGGGTCCGAAAGGAAGCCTACGGAAAATGCACCGGGGAGGGCCTGGCGGGCGCACTCCCCATGAATCTCACGGATGAGGGACTCCGGCTTTTGGCGGGATTTGCCATTACGGAGCCCCTGGCACCGGAAGGATACCGGCTCTGCGTCTGTGAGCGCACATAAACCTTACGAGAACTGGCTCCGGTACAGGCTGGCATAGAAGCCGTTCTGTGCCAGCAGCGTTTTGTGGTCCCCCTGCTCGATGACCTGTCCGTCCTTTACCACCAGGATCACATCCGCCTCCCGGATGGTGGAGAGTCTGTGGGCCACGATAAAGCTGGTGCGGCCCTTCATCATCTGTGCAAAGGCCCGCTGGATCTTGTCCTCGGTGCGGGTGTCGATGGAGCTGGTGGCTTCATCCAGGATCAGCATGGGCGGGAGGTTCAGCATGACCCGGGCGATGCAAAGGAGCTGCTTCTGGCCCTGGGAGAGGCTGCCGCCGTCCTCCCCGATGAGGGTGTCATATCCCTTTGGCAGCCGTTTGATAAAGCTGTGGGCATGGGCCGCTCTGGCCACCTGCTCGATCTCTTCGTCCGTGGCATCCGGGCGTCCCATCCGCAGATTCTCCCGGACGGTCCCGCTTCTGAGCCAGGTTTCCTGGAGTACCATTCCGAAATGTTCCCGCAGGCTGTGTCTGGTCAGATCCCGAAGGTCCTTGTTTTCCACCAGGATCCTTCCGTCATCCACATCGTAAAACCGCATCAGCAGATTGATGATGGTGGTCTTGCCGCTGCCGGTGGGACCCACGATGGCGATGCGCTGTCCCGGCCGGACGGTGAGAGACAGATCCCGGATGAGAGGTCTGTCCGGCATGTAGGAAAAGTCCACCTCCTCCAGACGCACATTCCCCTGCACCCCGGTGAGGGTCCCGGCATCCGCTTTGTCCGGCGTCTCCGGCTCCGCGTCGATGAGGTCGAAGATCCGCCCGGCGCACACCAGGGCATTCTGGAGCTCCGTCACCACGCCGGAGATCTCATTGAAGGGCTTGGTATACTGGTTTGCATAGCTTAAGAAGCAGGCCAGCTGTCCCACGGTGATGCCGCCCCGGATGGCATAGATCGCCCCGAAGATCCCGACTCCCGCATAGACCAGACTGTTGACAAAGCGGGTGCAGGGATTGACCAGGGAGGAAAAGAAAATGGCCTTCAAGGAGCAGTCCCGGAGCCTTTCGTTGATCCCGGAAAAGCGCTCCTTTACATCCTCTTCTCTGGAAAAGGCCCGGACCAGCTTCTGATTCCCCACCATCTCTTCGATGAGGGCCGTCTGCTCCCCCCGGACCGCGCTCTGGGCCTGGAACATGGCATGGGTGCTCCGGGCGATGAACCGGGCCACCAGGAGGGAGACCGGTGTGATCACCACCACCACCAGAGTGATGACGGGATTGGTCACCAGCATGAAAACAAGGGTCCCCAGGATGGTCAGAACGCCGGAAAACAGCTGCGTAAAGCCCATGAGGAGTCCGTCCGCGAAGGTGTCCACATCCGCGATGACGCGGCTGACGATGTCTCCGGCGGGGTGGGAGTCCAGATATCCGAAGGGGAGGCACTGGATCTTTTTCATGGCATCCTCCCGGATGTTTCGGACCACATGGTAGGTGATGTAATTGTTGCAGGTGCTCATGAGCCACTGGGTCAGGGCCGCCAGCACCATGCACACCGCGATCCACATACAGATCCGTGCGGTGCCGGGCAGGTCCACATGGCCCGCCCCTCCGGTGAGGAGGTCCACCGCATTTCCGGTGAGGATGGGGATGAGGAGGGTCAGCAGCACCGTGGCTCCCGCCAGGATCAGGGAGAGAGCGATGAGGGGCAGGAAGCTTTTCAGGTATCCCAGCAGGCGGCGAAGGGTGGCTTTGTTTTCGGAGGATGGCTTTTTCATACCGCTGCCTCCTTTCCCGCTGTCTCAAACTGGGTCTCGTAGATCTCGCGGTAGATCCCGCAGCTCTCCAGAAGCTCCCGGTGGGTCCCCATTCCCGCCAGATGTCCGTCGTCCAGCACCAGGATCTTGTCGGCGGCCATGATGGAGGAGGCGCGCTGAGAGACGATAAAGACCGTGGTCTCCTTTAGGGATGCGATCTCGGCCCGAAGCCTGCTCTCTGTCAGATAGTCCAGAGCGGAGGCGGAGTCGTCCAGGATGAGGATCTCCGGATCCGCTGCCAGTGCTCTGGCGATGGTAAGGCGCTGTTTTTGTCCGCCGGAGAAGTTCCGTCCTCCCTGGGCTACTTCGGCATCCAGCTGTCCCTCTTTTCCCCGGACGATCTCCTCGGCCTGGGCCATGCGGAGGGCCCGCCATAACGTCTCGTCATCCGCATCCGGGTTCCCCCAGAGGAGATTGGAGCGGACGGTGCCGCCGAAAAGGACGGCCTTTTGGGGGACGATGCCCACCTTCCGCCGAAGCAGAGCGGGATCCGTATCCCGAAGGTTTGTGCCCTCCAGGTAGATGCCACCGGAGGTGGCGGGATAAAAGCCTGCCAGAAGGTTTACCAGGCTGGTCTTTCCGGAGCCGGTGCCGCCGATGATCCCGATGGTCTGTCCCTTTTCCGCCGTAAAGCTTAAGTCGGACAGGGCTTCGGCTCCCGCCCCCGCATAGGTGAGGGACACTCGGTCAAAGACCAGATAGGGAGCGTTCGCCACGGCCCCGGGAGCGGGATTGTCATCCTCTTTATTCTCCGTGGCCAGCACATCCGAGATGCGCTGGGCGCAGGCTGCGGCTTTGGTCATCAGGACGATGAGATTGGCCAGCTTGATGAGCTCCACCAGGATCTGGCTCATGTAATTTATCAGAGCCACCACCTGCCCCTGGGTGAGGATCCCGGCATTCACCCGGAGGGCGCCGGTATAGATCAGATAGATGACGGCACCGTTTACGATGATCAGGGTCAGGGGATTCATCAAAGCGCCGATCCGCCCCACATGCATCTGCAGAGCCACCAGTGCGGCGTTTTTGTCCGAAAAGCGCGCTTTTTCCGCCTCCTCCTGCCGAAAGGCCCGAAGCACCCGGGCGCCGGTGAGGTTTTCCCGGGTGGAGAGGAGGACATTGTCCAGCGCCCCCTGGACCTTGCGGTAGAGGGGAAGACTGATCTTTGTGATGAGGGCCACCACCAGAGTCAGCAGCGGCACCGCTGCCAGGAAGATGAGTGCGGAGCGCACATCGATGGTAAAGGCCATGATGCTGGCACCGAGGACGATGATGGGAGAGCGCAGAAACAGCCGCAGGGTCATGTTGATCCCGGACTGCACCTGATTGATGTCGCTGGTCATGCGGGTGATGAGGGTGGAGGTCCCGGTCCGGTCGATCCGGGTGTAGTCCAGATCCATGATGTGATCAAAGAGGGCCTGCCGCAGGGCGGTACCGGTGCCCACCGCCGCCTTGGCGGCGAAAAACTGAGCTGTCACGGAGACGGAGAGACCGATGATGGCCAGCGCTGCCAGAATGGCTCCCATTTTCGCCACATGGGCATAGTCCCCCGTGCCGATGCCGATGTCGATGATCTGGGCCATGACCAGGGGGACGAAAAGCTCAAACACCGCCTCCAGGAGCTTGAAGAGGGGGGCCAGGACAGCTTCTTTTTTGTATGCGGAAAGGTAAGTAAGGATACGTTTCATGAGAGGGGATCCTTTCGGTGATGTGTCGGAACAAATATCTCATATTTCCCCGTATTTGACAAGGCAGGCGGTTTTCGGTATGATGTCACTGTTTGAACTTTGTTTATTCAGGAGGGAATTTTTTTCAAGACGTTATGGATACACCTGGCGCCATACAACTCATTTCTTTGTTTTTCCTGATCGTATTGTCCGGCTTCTTTTCTTCTGCGGAGACCGCTTTTGCCGCCTGCAACAGACTTCGGATGAAGTCCATGGAGGAGGAGGGCGTGAAGGCAGCGGCCCGCGTGAACAAAATCCTGGAACAGAACAGCAAAATGCTCAGCGCGATCCTGGTTGGCAACAATGTGGTCAACCTGTCCGCCTCTGCCATCGCCACCACCATGGCGACGCGGTATTTCGGTCTGCCCGTGGGGGTGATGACCGGGATCCTGACGCTGGTGGTGCTGATCTTCGGCGAGATCGTCCCCAAGACCTGGGCCAGCGTCTCCGCAGAAAAGCTGGCACTGGCCTACAGCGGGATCATCCGGGTATGGATGACGGTGATGACCCCCGTGATCTTTTTGCTGGACAAATTAAGCCGCGGGATCCTGTTCCTGTTCCGCATCGACCCCGATGCGAAGAGCCAGATGACGGAAAATGAATTAAAGACCATGGTGGATGTATCCCACGAGGACGGTGTCATCGAGACCGAAGAGCGGGAGATGATCTATAACGTGTTCGAATTCTCGGATGCGGTGGCCAAGGACATCATGATCCCCAGGGTCCGTATGGTCTCCGTGGATGTGGACGACGACTACAAGACCGTGATGGATGTGTTCCGGGAGTGCATGTACACCCGTCTCCCGGTCTACGAGGGAGAAAAGGACCACATCATCGGCCACATCAATATGAAGGACTTCATCCTCTGTGAGAACCCGGAGAACTTCCATGTCCGGGATATCCTGCGGGAAGCCCTCTTTACCCATGAGTACAAAAAGACCTCGGATCTGATGGTGGAGATGCGGAAGGAGACCGCAAACATCGCCTTCGTCATCAATGAGTACGGAACCACCGAGGGCATGATCACCCTGGAGGACCTGCTGGAGGAGATCGTGGGCGAGATCCGGGACGAGTACGACGAGGATGAAAAGGAGCTGATCCAGGCGGTGGACGAGCGGACCTATCTGGTGGAGGCTTCTCTGAATCTGGATGATCTGAACGACGCCATCGGATCGGCGCTTTCCAGCGAGGAATACGACTCCGTGGGAGGGGTGCTCATCGAGCACCTGGATCACCTGCCGGAGGACGGCGAGGAAGTGGTGCTGGAGGACGGCACCAAACTGAAGGTCTGCGGCATGGACCAGAACCGCATCGAGCAGGTGGAGATCACCCTTCCGGAGCCGAAGGAAGCTGCGGACGAGGAAGCCGAGGACGAAAAGGAGAGCGAAAAAGAGCCCGGGAAAGAGCCTGCCGGGCAGGAAGCGCAGCCGGAAGACGAAGGCGGCGAGGCGCAGCCGGAGGTTGAAACGGTCGGAGAACATGTGTAATGATCAGACATACGGATCGGAGATGCACGGTCGGGAGAAAAACCGACCGTTATTCTTTGACGGAAAGCCTTTCCTTATGCTAAAATAAAGGGACCATGAAGAGACGAGCAGCAAGATCAGCCTGGCTGATCCCGAAAATCATATTCGGTTCCGTTGTGCTGTTTCTGACGCTGTTCCCGTTCTACTGGCTGATCGTGATGTCCATCCGGCCGGTGGAGGATCTGGCGGGAGAAGTGACCTTTTTCCCGAGAACGGTGAGCTTCGGGCACTATCTGGAACTGTTTCGCAATGAGGGCTTTGGCAGAGCGCTGATCAACAGTGCAGAAGTGACAGCCGTCTCTGTTTTGGTGTCACTCATTCTCGGTCTGATGACCGCCTATGTGGCGGCCCGCAGACGTTTCCGTCTTCGGATGAAGCGGCCCCTGAGCATCTGGGTGTTCGTGATCCGCATTCTGCCGCCTGTGGCATTTGTGATCCCTCTTTATTCCATGTTCAACAGACTGGGACTGCTCGGGACCAAGGTTCCCGCCATGCTGTCCTGCATGCTGATCAATACGCCCTTTATCATCTGGTTTATGGTGAGCTTCCTCCGGGCCATCCCCGAGGATATCGAGATGAGCGCCCGGATCGACGGGGCCGGCGAGCTGCAGCTGTTTCTGCGGATCGTGCTGCCGCTGATCGTACCGGAGATCGCGGCGGTCACCATCCTGTGTTTCCTGTACTCCTGGAACGAATATACCTACAGCATCATCTTTGTCCAGAATGCGGTCAATTACACAGTTCCTTTAAGCCTGGCCACGATGAACGCGGACGGGGCACTCTCGCGCTTCAGCGTCGTTTCCGCAGGCGGGGTGCTGTCCGTGATCCCCATCCTGCTCTTTGTGATCTTTGCACAGAAACAGCTGGTCTCCGGACTTGCGGTGGGGGCTGTCAGTGAATAAGGCCCGATGACTGAGAAAGGAATCCGAATGAAAAAAAGAGTGCTCTCGATCCTCATCTGCATGCTGCTTAGCCTGGCTCTTGCCGGCTGCGGCGGGGAGGAGGCTTCCGGGGGGGGCGCCGGAAAACTCACGCTGGCGCTTCGCGCCGGAACCTACGCGGATGTGATCAAATCCTGTCTGCCGGCATTCGAAGAACAGTACGGTGTCAAATGCGAGGTCCTGGAGCTGGCCGAGGACGATCTTCATTCCAAACTGGCGCTGGATGCGTCCAATGCGAAGGGTGCCTATGACCTGTGCATGATCGACGGCTCCTGGATGGCGGAGTTTACGCAGAACCGCGTACTGGCGGATCTTTCGAAGCTTGGCTACGCCCTGGACGACGATCTGATCCCGGCAACGCTTTCTATCTGCTATCGGGACGGCGATCTGTATCTGGCTCCCTTTTTCGGAAATGTAACGGTACTGCTCTATAACCGCGAGATGACCGCTTCGGCAGGCTATGGGGAGGATGAGATCGACTCCCTGGACGATATCATGGCAATCTGCAGCGCTGCGAAGGAGAGCGGAAAACTGGGCTTTTTGTACCGCGGCGACACGGAAAACAACGTGGTGGTCGATTTTATGCCGATCATGCTGTCCTTTGGCGCGCAGTTTTTTGACGAACAGGGAAATCCTTCGGTGGATACGCCCGAGTTTCTGGAGGCGCTGACCTTTTATCAGGAGCTGGTAGCGACCGGTTCCGCCCAGAAAAAGGAAGACCTGATCAATTCCATTGACCGGGGCGAGGCTGCCATGGCCATCGGCTGGCCCGGCTGGTACATTCCCGATTTTCAGACACGCGCCGATTACTGCGCGATGAGCGGCAAGAAGAGCGCGGGAAGCGCAGCTTATAATGCGAGCGTGTTCGGCATCTGGGCCATTGGCATCACCGCCAACAGCCGTCAGCCGGAGCTGGCGGAAAAACTGCTGGAGTATCTGATGGATCCGGAGGTGCAGAAGAGCACGATCGATCTGGGCGGTGTTCCCTGCCGGTATTCGAGCCTGCGGGACCCGGAGGTTCTGGAAAAGTACCCGCACTACAGCGTCGTGTGCGATGCGCTCGAGAGAGGCGTGTACAGGCCCATCATTGCATGGTGGTCCGATTATTATTCCATTCTCGGAACGGAGATGGGATCCGTTTTAAACGGTGTCAAATCGGCCGAGGACGGCCTGAAGGCGGCGCAGTCCCAGCTGGAAGCGGTGGCAGATTCTTACAACAGGTAGCGCATGTGAAAATCCCTATCGGAAGACGGAACATATGAGCAGAAGACAGAAGCAGTCCAACAGAAAACTGCAGTCCTTCCGGAGGACCAGACGGGTCGGCAGGATCATGATGACGCCAACCATGCTGTTTTTTGCGCTCATGACCATCTATCCGCTGATCTTCATGGTCTTTTACAGCTTCACGGATTTCCGGCTTTTGTCCCGCAGCTATTCCTTTGTCGCGTTTTCCAACTACGTGGAACTGCTTCGGAATGAATACTTCCGAAGCTCCGTTTGGATCTCCGTGGTCTTTACCGTGATCTCGGTCGCGACGGAACTGGTCCTGGGATTAGCGTGTGCGCTCTATGTGAACAGCCTGCGTTCGAAGACCGTTCAGGGGATCCTGCGGATCCTTCTGCTGGTGCCGTATCTGCTGCCGACGGTCACGGTCGCGGTCAGCTGGAGGATGATGCTCTCCGCAAACTTCGGCATCATCAACAAGTGGTTCTCCTTCTGGGGAATCCCGGTCTATAACTGGCTCTCCGATATCAAGACGGCATTCGGGACGCTCATAGCTGTCGAGATCTGGCAGAACACGCCCTTTGTGTTCCTGGTCCTGTACGTGGCGCTGCAGGCCATCCCGGAAGAGCAGTTTGAGGCGATTGCCGTGTTCGGTGCGCGACCGTTGGACTACTTTTTACTGGTCCTCCTGCCGAACCTTCGGCCCAGCATCCTGTTCTGCCTGCTGATACGCAGCATTGACTGCATCCGGATCTTCGACAAGGTGAACCTCTTAACCGGAGGAGGGCCGGCAAATTCCACCACCACGATCTCCCAGTTCGTCTATCATTACGGGATCCGTAATCTGCGGTTCGGCTACGGATGCGCCGCCTGTATGGTGCTGATCTTCGCCGTGCTGGTCATTACCCATATTTATCTGTGCAGAAGGGAACGGCTGCGGATCCAGCAGGGAGAAACGCAGCAGAATGCGTGATCCCAAACACGGTGTGCCGGATTCGGGCGGGAGATTTCGAAATCTTTACAAGCAGGGCGGTTTGTGATAAGATAATCAAGATTATGGCACCAAATATCAAAATACGGAGGAATGTCATGAAGCATATCAAGACTTTGACTACGAGAGATCTCAAGGAATCTGCAAAGAAGGGCGGCTGCGGCGAGTGCCAGACTTCCTGCCAGTCCGCATGCAAGACCTCCTGCACGGTGGGAAACCAGACCTGCGAGCAGGTTCGCAAGTAAGATCAGGGTTTGCAAAAAAGAATGCATTTCCCGAAAAAGCATGCCTTTACAGGCATGCTTTTCGTGTGAGTATGCGTTTTGTCACAACGGAGAAGAAAGATGATACACCAGTACAAAAGCCGGGGCTATAACATCGTCCTGGATGTGAACAGCGGGAGTGTCCATGTGGTGGACGATGTCGTCTATGACATGATCCCCGTGATCGAGCCCCTTTACAACGAGGGGATCAAGGACCGGGACACCATCCGTGCGGCGCTGCTGCACGCAGCAAAGCTCCCCTATCCGCAGGACGAAGTACTCGAAGCCGCGGATGAGGTGCTCGAGCTGGCTTCCCAGGGGAAGCTCTTTGCAAAGGATGTCTACGAGCCCTATATCGACAGCTTCGGAAAGCGGGAGACCGTGGTGAAGGCCCTTTGCCTGCATATCGCCCACGACTGCAATCTGGCATGTAAATACTGCTTTGCCGAGGAGGGAGAGTACCACGGAAGGCGCGCGCTGATGAGTGCCGAGGTGGGCAAAAAGGCCCTGGATTTCCTGGTGGCGAATTCCGGCATGCGCACCAATCTCGAGGTGGACTTTTTCGGCGGTGAGCCCACGCTGAATTTTGACGTGGTGAAGGAACTGGTCGCCTATGGACGCAGCCTGGAGGACGCACATCACAAGAAATTCCGCTTTACCCTGACTACCAACGGGGTTCTCTTAAACGACGAGATTCTGGAATTCGCCAACCGCGAGATGGGAAATCTGGTCCTTTCCATCGACGGACGAAAGGAAGTCAACGACCGGATGCGGCCCTTCCGGGGAGGACAGGGCAGCTACGACACCATCGTGCCCAAGTTTCAGAAGGCAGCCGAGAGCCGCCATCAGATGAACTATTACGTCCGGGGCACCTATACCCATTACAACCTGGACTTTGCGGCGGATGTGCTGCACCTGGCGGATCTGGGCTTCGAGCAGATCTCCGTGGAACCCGTGGTGGCCCAGCCTTCGGATGATTATGCCATCCGGGAGGAGGATCTGCCGGCATTAAAGGAGCAGTACGAGGTCCTGGCTGCGGAGATGATACAGCGCAGAAAGGACGGGAGGCCCTTTCACTTCTTCCATTTCATGATCGATCTGGAGCAGGGGCCCTGCGTGTACAAAAGGCTCAGCGGCTGCGGAGCCGGATGCGAATATCTGGCGGTGACCCCCTGGGGAGATCTGTATCCCTGCCATCAGTTCGTGGGAAATGAAAAGTTCCTTTTGGGGAATGTGGACCAGGGGATCGTGCATCCCGAGATCACGGAGCGGTTCCGGAGCGTGAACGTCTACACCAGGGAAAAGTGCAGAAAGTGCTTCGCCCGGTTCTACTGCAGCGGCGGATGCTCCGCAAATGCCTACAATTTCAAAGGCGATATCTCGGATGTGTACGACATCGGCTGCGAGCTTCAAAAGAAACGGGTGGAGATGGCCATCATGCTGAAGGTCGCCGAGAGTGAGGCGGAGGCCGCCGATTCTTCCGAAAACAGTTGATTTTCACGGCGTTTGAGAGTAAATTAGTAAAGGCGTGTTTTTGGCGTACAAGATTTATAAGGAAAGGCTTTTGTCATGAAAAAGAGTAAAGCAATCATCATTTTGCTGATCATCCTGCTGGTCACGGTGGGTGTGGGCTACATCGATTTCTTCGGAACCGATGCCTACGGCACTGGAAGCGCCTCGGACATCAGTCTGGGCCTGGATCTGGCAGGCGGTGTCAGCATCACCTATCAGGTGGTGGGAGAGGAAAATCCCAGCGCCGAGGATATGGCGGACACCATCTACAAGCTGCAGCAGAGAGTGGAGAACTACAGCACCGAAGCGCAGGTCTACCAGGAGGGTGCCAACCGCATCTCCATCGAGATCCCCGGCGTCAGCGATGCCAATGCCATCCTGGAGGAGCTGGGACGTCCCGGAACCCTGTACTTCATCGCACAGACGGATTCCACGGGTGCTGCCAACTACAACTACAGCGGGTACGGCTATGAGCTGACCAAGGATCTGGATACCCTGCTCTCCGACGGCTCCGTGGTGCTGTACGGTACGGATGTGGCTGCGGCCGAGGCCCGGTCCACCGCGGACGATATGCAGAACATGCAGTATGTCGTCTCCCTGACCCTGACGGATGAGGGCAAGACGAAATTCGCAAATGCCACCTCCGCCGCCTTTGCAAAGGGCGAGACCATCGCCATCTATTATGACGGCGAGCTGGTGAGCGTGCCGAGAGTCAATGCGGCCATCACCGACGGCAATGCCATCATCGAAGGAAACTTCACCTTTGAAGAGGCCGAGAAACTGGCTTCCACCATCCGCATCGGCGGTCTGTCCCTGGAACTGGAAGAGCTCCACTCCAAGGTGGTGGGTGCGCAGCTGGGACAGGATGCCATCAGCACTTCCCTGAAGGCAGGTGCCATCGGCTTCGGCATCGTGGCAGTCTTTATGATCGCTGTGTACTTCATCCCCGGACTTGCATCTGTTCTGGCGCTGACCATGTACATTGCACTGGTGGTGCTTCTGCTGAACGGATTTGCCATGACCCTGACCCTGTCGGGTGTCGCGGGTATCATCCTCTCCATCGGTATGGCGGTGGATGCAAACGTGATCATTTTCGCCCGGATCCGTGAGGAGCTGGCCACCGGCAAGACGGTGCAGTCCTCCATCAAGATCGGCTTTGAAAAGGCGCTGTCCGCCATCATCGATGGCAACATCACCACCCTCATTGCCGCAGCGGTGCTGTGGTTCCTTGGACCCGGCTCCGTAAAGGGCTTCGCCCAGACCCTGGCCCTTGGTATCGTCCTGTCCATGTTCACGGCCCTCTTTGTCACCAAGTGGATCATGCAGGCCTTCTATGCACTGGGGTTAAAGAGCGAGAAGTTCTACGGCATCGGCAAAGACAGAGCCCCCGTGAAATTCCTGGAAAAGAGAAAGATCTTCTTCATCCTCTCCGCAGTCCTGGTGCTGGCCGGATTTGTGATGATGGGTGTGAATAAGGGAAGAGGCATCGGTGCCCTGAACTTCTCCCTGGATTTCGTGGGCGGAACCGCCACCACGGTGGACTTTAACGAAAGCTACACCATCGAGGAGCTGACCTCCCAGGTGGCGCCCAAGATCGAGGCTGTCACCGGCGGCAGCGTCCAGATCCAGACGGTGCAGGGAACGGACGAGGTCATCTTCAAGACCAACACCCTGGAGCGTGAGACGAGAGAATCACTGAATGAGATGTTCATCTCGAACTACGGTGTCACCGAATCCCAGATCACATCCGAGACCATCAGCTCCACCATCAGCAATGAGATGAAGCGGGATACCATCATCGCCGTCATCGTAGCCATCGTATTTATGCTGATCTACATCCGGATCCGCTTTAAGGACATCCGCTTCGGTGTCAGCTCCATCCTGGCCCTGACCCATGACGTGCTGGTGGTGCTGGCCTTCTATGCAGCGGCGAGAGTCTCCGTGAGCAACACCTTCGTGGCCTGCATGCTGACCATCGTCGGTTACTCCATCAATGCCACCATCGTGATCTTCGACCGCATCAGAGAGAACCGGAACCTGGCATCCAAGGAGACCGTGGAAGAGACCATCAACCGGAGCATCACCCAGACCCTTTCCAGAAGCATCTTCACCTCCCTGACGACCTTCGTCATGGTGGCGCTGCTCTACATCCTGGGCGTCTCCGCCATCCGGGATTTCGCCCTGCCGCTGATGGTCGGTATCGTCTGCGGATGCTACTCCTCCGTATGCCTGGCAGGTGCCTTCTGGTACACCCTCCGGAAGCTTTTCCCCGGAAAGGCAAAGAAATAACACCGGTACCGGCCGGGATCTGATCATGTACGTTTTGACAGCGGGTCTTGCAAAAGGCCCGCTGTATGTGTATAAGGACATCTGTTTTAAGGGAGCCATGTATGGAAAACTGGGTCATGCGGACCGTCAACGGAAGCTATCTGGAATGGGCGGAGAAACTGGGAATGGAACCCCTGGTGCTGCGGGTTTTGCAAAACCGGGGGGTCTCCTCCTTTGAGGAGGCCCGAGACTTCCTGGCAGCGGATCTGAGCACCCTGCCGGACCCCGCCCTCCTGCCGGACCTGGAGCAGGCGGTCACGGTGCTGGGCCGCGCCCTGGATGCGGGAGAACGGATCCGCATCATCGGAGACTATGATGTGGACGGCGTGACCTCCGTCTATATCCTGCTTCGGAGCCTGCGGTTTCTGGGCGGGGATGCGGACGCACGGATCCCTCACCGGATCCTGGACGGATACGGGATGAATGAGAGACTGGTGCGGGAAGCGGCCGCAGAGGGCGCCTCCCTGATCCTCACCTGCGACAACGGGATCTCCGCATCCCCCCAGATCGCATTGGCCTATGAGCTGGGCATGCGGGTGGTGGTGACGGACCATCATGAGCCCCCCTTTGAGACCCTGCCTGACGGCAGCACGCAGCAGATCCTGCCGAAGGCCGAGGCGGTGGTGAACCCGAAGATCGAAGGGTGCCGCTACCCCGAGCGGGAGATCTGCGGCGCCATGGTGGCGTTTCTCCTGATGCAGGCCCTCTTTGCAAAGCGGGATCCGGAAGGGTGGCAGCGTCTGCAGCCGGAGCTTCTCCAGATCGCGGCCCTGGGGACGGCCTGCGATGTGATGCCCCTCCTTGGGGGGAACCACACCGTGGTAAAGGAAGGCCTCCGGCTCCTTCGGACCGCCCCCCATCCGGGACTGAAGACCCTGGCTACCGTGACGGGCGTCTGGCCGGACAAGATCAACATGCATGCCCTGGGATTTGTCCTGGGCCCCTGCATCAACGCAACGGGACGGCTGGAGGAAGCACAGCTGGCTCTGGACCTTCTGCTGGCCCTGGAAGAGCCGGAGCGGGTCCGGATGGCCCAGCGCCTGAAGGAACTGAACGAAGAGCGAAAGCGCATGACGGAAGAGGGAGTGGCCAGGGCGCAGGAAGAGCTGGAGCGGCGGGGCGCCTATGACGACCCGGTGTATCTCATCTACCTCCCGGAGGTCCACGAGAGCCTGGCCGGCATCATCGCCGGCAGGATCCGGGAAAAGTACGGACATCCCACCATCGTCCTCACAAAGGGAGAGCACGGAGCCAAGGGGTCCGGACGCTCCATCCCCGCCTACCACATGCAGCAGCATCTCCAGCAGATCTCGGACATCTTCCAGGCCTTCGGCGGCCACGCCATGGCGGCGGGCATGAGCCTGGAGCAGTCCCGGGTGGAAGAACTCCGGGAAAGACTTAACAGCACCGCGGATCTGAGGGAAGAGGACTTTGCGGAAAAGGTGAGCCTGGACGCGGAGGTGCCCCTGGGGAGCGTCACCCTGCGGCTGGCAGAGGCTCTGGAAGCATTGGAGCCCTGCGGCACCGGGAACCCCGCCCCCCTCTTTGCAAAGCGCGGCCTCATTCTCACCGGCTGCAGGCATTTCGGTCAGGACGGAAAATACACCACCTTCACCCTCCGGGACGGGGACCGCACCTGTCAGATGAAATACTTCGGAGACCGCGCCTCCTTTGAGGAAGCTCTCACCGGGCGCTTCGGCGCCGGGGCCCTGGAGGACCTGGAGCGGGGCAGGGGATCTTTTCCCTTCACCGCCGCCTACCGCATCCAGGTCAATGAATTCCGGGGAAACCGGTCCGCCGAACTGCTTTTACAACGCTTCATTTTATAAAATATTTAGAAATATTATCTTTCTTTTATGATTTTGTCACAAAACGGACACACATTCCCGATAAGATTACGGCATAATAACTGATGATGAATCAGTTATTCTCCCCCCTCATAAGAAATACAGAGGAGCCTCGGTGACGAGGCTCTTTTGTGTTGCGGCTCAATAAGGAGCGATTCTTTGTAGAATCGCTCCTTATTGAGCTTAAAGAATCCCTGCGTGATTCTTTTCGGCTCTGGCTTCTGAGGATGCGGGAATGGTCTCCACCGCCCTTGTCCTTTAAATACTTAAAATTTCTTTTAAATAGTTCTTGCAATTCTTCTTTATCTATCCTATACTGATCTCAACTTAAAAATATTTTTAAATACCTCAGGATACCACCATGGCAGAAACAAACATCTTCAAGGTCCTGTCGGATCCGCAGCGCCGCGACATCCTCGTGATGCTGAAAGAAGGGCGGATGAATGCGGGAGAGATCGCGGAGCGGCTGGGGATCACGCCGGCGGCGCTCTCGTACCACTTAAAGCTCTTAAAGAGCGCGGACCTCATCATGGAATACAAACAGAAAAACTTCATCTACTACGAGGTCAACACCACGGTTTTCGAGGAACTGATCCTGTGGGCCTCACAGTTCGGAGGGGAGAAGGGATGAATACACTGAAAAAGATCATGTGGGGACTGGCGGTTCTGATCCTTTTGGGGACCGCGGCGGTGATCCGGTTCCTGCCGGATACGGTGCCCATGCATATGGATTTTGAAGGGAATATCGACAGATGGGGATCGAAGTACGAGAACCTGATCTTTC
>JAFYFY010000201.1 GCA_017543485.1 Lachnospiraceae bacterium
CCACGGGGCCCCATCTGCATTTCAGTGTCCGCTTAAACGGGGAGTATGTCTCCCCCTGGAACTATCTGTCGTAAGGAGGATCTATGCAGGAACAGACGGGGAACAATCCGGAAATGGAAAAACAGGTGCGCAGGCGCACCGGGCATAACTACCTGATGGGGATCATCGTGGGCTTTCTGATGGCCTCGGCGATCCTTTTGTTTGTGGCATTTTTCCTGGTGAAAAAGGGGATGCTGGCCCTGGGACAGGATGTGAAGGTCCCGGAGCTTCCGAAGCTGAAGGAAGAGGTGCAGGCCCCGCCAGAAGAGCAGTTTCTGGATGAGGAGACCATGGAGCGGCTGAATGTCCTGGCCCGGACCTTTGAGGACCGGTCCATCTACGATCTGTCTGATGAGGACATGAAGCGGGGGATGATCGATGGTCTGGTAAAGGGCACCGGGGACCGGTATGCGAAATACTACACCGAGGCGGAGTATCAGGACCTGGTCCAGAGCTACAACGGGGTCTTCTACGGCATCGGCGCCCTGGTGTTTACCAATGACAGCGGCTGGACGGAAATCACCAGCATCATCGAGGACGCTCCTGCCAGCAAGGCGGACCTGCAGCCCGGGGATATCATCTACGAGGTGGACGGTGTGTCCACGGAGGGTATGGAACTGTCCGAGGTGGTGAGCCTCATCCACGGGGATGAGGGGACGGAGGTGGTGCTCACCATCGTCCGGGCCGGCGCCGGGGACTACCTCACCGTGCCCGTGATCCGGGGGGAGGTGAAGGATATCACCGTCAGCGGCGAGATGAAGACGGATACCATCGGCTATCTGCGGATCCAGACCTTTGAGGATGTGACCCCTGCCCAGTTCTCCGCAAAGATGAAGGAGCTTCAGGGAGCCGGGATGCAGGGGCTGGTCCTGGACCTTCGCTCCAACACCGGAGGCCTGCTGGACGCGGTGGTGAACATCTGCGGACAGATCCTGCCCGCGGGTCCCATCGTCTCCACCAAGGATGCAGACGGCCAGGGCGATGTCTTTCGCAGCAACGGATACGGCGAGCTCCACATCCCCATCGTGGTCCTGACGGACGGGGCCACTGCCAGCGCTTCGGAGATCCTGACGGGAGCCCTGAAGGATTATGACATGGCTGTCATCATTGGGACGAAGACCTACGGAAAGGGTGTGGTGCAGGGATTCCTCCCGCTGACGGACGGGTCCGTCCTGAAGATGACCACGGAGCAGTACTTCACCGCCGGCGGCCATGCCATCGACGGCGAGGGCATCGAACCCGACATCGAGCTGGAGCTGGATGTAAAGGCCTACCTGGACGAGGATCACCCCTACGACAACCAGCTGGAGGCTGCCATCGACTACCTGGAGGAAGAACTGGCGGAGGAAGCCGCCGGATAAAAAATATGACAGAGTGAGAAAAGGGGACGGTTCCTGAGAGTCAGGAACCGTCCCCTTCTTTCATTGTGCCTCTCCCGCCTGCTACGGAATAATTCACAAAGATTTTTCGCGGAGGAGAAGTCCAAACCGTTGAAAACCGCATGGTTACGGGTGCCGGAGCTTGGCGCACTTTTTTTGCAAGGGGAAAAGTGTGTCAGGGGGACTGTCCCCCTGTCACAAAACCTGTACTTTCGTACATATTCAAAAATCTAAAGAAAGAATAAACTGTGTTTGTAATCATTTTTTGTAAAGGAGAGTTGACAGGAATGACGCGCACGG
>JAFYFY010000023.1 GCA_017543485.1 Lachnospiraceae bacterium
CTCCTTGGTGCCGAAATAGTGCAGCACCGTCCCCCGGACGACGCCGGCAGCCTCCGCCACATCGTCCACATTGACGCCGTAGTAGCCTCCCTTTAAAAAGAGCTCCTCCGCCACATCCAGGAGCTGCTTTTTGCGCTCCTGCGTATTGTTCATCCGCTTTGCCATACGACCTCCGAGAGCCGTTTGCGTTTATTGACTTTCCGTCAGTTATAGATTTCCGGTATGGGGCTTCACCGTCAGGCCGAACTTTCCGGAGAGGTACCGGATCAGGACCCGGGCCGCTTTTTCATGGGATGCATACCCGGGATGCATGTGTGAGCCGTAATCCTCCGGCAGGGTATCCGGGATATTGAGGAAAACGCAGTTGGAATCCCCGCTCTCTTTTCGGTAGCGGTTCACCCCCGCGCTCAGCACCGGTGTCAGATCATACCCCAGCATACCGTAGGTCCAGATGAGATGTGCCTTCGGGTAGTGTCCCCGCAGGGTCTGTAAAAAGGCCACCACGGCATCCTCCACCTTCTGTGCATCCGCCGGCTCGAAGCTTCCGTCCTCCCGCAGATGCTGCTTGTGAGTGATGCCGGTGTCCGGATCCGGGAAGGGAGGCTGCGAAAAAGCGGAGCAGTCGTTGGTCCCCAGATTGATGATCACCACCTGGGGCTGCCAGGAGAAGTCATAGGGCTTTTGGGCCCCCAGCTTTTCATTGAAGGCTCCGGTGGCCAGGCCGCACACCGGCTCATAGATGGAGGGGATGTTGTGCCGCACATCATTGTCCCAGCCGCAGTAGACCCCCCATCCGCCCTGGGAGATCACCCGCACGTCCGCATTCAGTGCCTTCTCGATGATGGTGCCGTAATGTCTGCTGGAGCTCATATACATGGCCAGCCAGTCCGTGTCGGCGGCAGCCCCGTAGGTCCCCTCCCCGGAGGTGATGCTGTCGCCGATCATCTCGATCCGAAAGCTTTTTTCCGGCACCGGCAGGAGATTTCCGTCCGTCCAGTAGCCCCGCACCAGGATATGGGTGGCGTCATCCTCTCCCATGGCCTGGAGCTCCCGGTAGAATTTCGCGTATTTTACCTGCCCCGGGGTCATGCTCCGAAACAGGCAGATCTTCCGGATATTCCCGCCCTCCGGCAGGAGCATCATCCGGCTCATGAGGCACCCGTCTAACTCCGTGGCGATCCAGGGCTCATGGAAGCTGCAGTCCGTCTCCACCTCGATCCAGAGCTCGCTTCCGTCACATCCGATCTCCACGCCGCTATGGTTCCAGAACAGGGGCAGCGGATCCGCTCCCTCCACCGTCCGTCCGTAGACCGCCATCTGGGGCAGCTCGGACACCGCATAAAACTTCAGGTTCCGATTCTCTTCCATCTCACTCCCGCTCCTTCATCACACTCTTATAGGCCGGACGGATGATCTTATCCATGCAGATCAGCTCCTCGATCCGGTGCGCGCTCCATCCCACGATCCTGGCCACCGCAAACATGGCAGTGTAAAGCTCCAGGGGGATCCCCAGCATCTCATAGACAAAACCGCTGTAAAAGTCCACATTGGGGCTGACGCCCTTGTAGATCTTGCGTTTCTCGGCGATGAGCTTCGGCGCCAGCAGCTCGATGTTCTCATACAGCTGCAGGTCCTTCTGCCGTCCCTTTTCCGCGGCCAGTTCCTGAACATAGGACTTAAAGACCCGCTCTCTGGGATCGGACAAAGAGTAGACTGCGTGTCCCATTCCGTAGATCAGCCCTTTCCGGTCGAAGGCGTCCTTTTCCAGAAGCTTCGACAGGTAGGCGGAAAGCTCGTCCAGATCCGCGTAATCCCTCACATGCTTCTTCAGATCCGCGATCATCTCCATGACCTTGATGTTGGCACCGCCGTGCTTGGGCCCTTTCAGGGAGCACATGGCCGCCGCGATGGTGGAATAGGTATCGGACCCGGAGGAGGTGACCACACGGGTGGTGAAGGTGGAGTTGTTTCCTCCGCCGTGCTCCATGTGCAGGATCAGCGCGGTGTCCAGCACCTTTGCCTCGGTCCTGGTGTATTTTTTGTCCGGCCGCATCATCAGCAGCAGGTTTTCCGCGGTTCCCAGGCTCTCCACCGGGTGATGGATGAACATGCTCTCCCCACGGTTGTAGTGATTGTGCGCATTGTACCCGTATACCGCCAAAAGCGGGAACTGCCCGATGAGCTGCATGCACTGCCGCAGAGAGTTCACGGTGCCGGTATCCTTGATGCTCTTGTCATAGGCCGCCAGAGTCAGGATACTGCGGGTCATGGAGTTCATGATGTCCTCGGAGGGGGCCTTCATAATGACGTCCCGGGTAAAATTCCGAGGCAGGGTCCGGCATTTGTGGATGGTCTCCCGGAATTCCCGGAGCTGCTCATCCGTGGGAAGCTCTCCCATCAGGAGCAGGTAGGCCACGCGTCCGAAGCCGCACTCCTCGGGCCCCAGCTGTCCGATGAGGGTCTCCACCCGGTATCCCCGGTACCAGAGCTCGCCTTCGCAGGGCACCTTTTTGCCGTCCTTCGTCTCAAAGGATTTGATCAGGGAAATATTGGTCAGACCCGTGAGCACACCGTTTCCGTTCATGTCACGCAAGCCGCGATTGACTCCGTACTCCGTATAGAGCTCCGGATCGATCACATCGTTTCTGCGACAGACCTCTTCCTGTCTGGCCGCATACTCGGCAAGGAGGGCGCGTGTCTTTGAACCGCCGCCCAATTCGGGATTCATCTTATAAGGCATCTTCCTTCCTTTCCGGGCCGCGCTTTCGGTGCGAAACGACCCTCTCGCAAATAGCCAATTGACTTTTTGATTATAAACGAAAAAAAAAATCGGCACAAGGCCGAAATGTGGGGATGGGGGACGGTTCCTGATCCCCAGGAACCGTCCCCCATCCCCAGGAACCGTCCCCGATCCCCAGGAACCGTCCCCGACTGTCACGTTTACCGGGCGTCGTCGGTTCTGGCTTCCTGCTCCGCCTGGATCTCGGGGATGGCGGAGTACAGGGGCTTTTCATCCTTTCCTTTCAGGATGCGGTCCACGTAGTTCTTTGTGATCTTCATCACCGTGCCGCTCAGGACGATGACACCGATGAGGTTGGGCATGGCCATCAGGCCGTTGAAGGTGTCGGACAGGTCCCAGGCCAGGGACAGGTCCATGGTGGCACCGATGACGATAAAGGCCACGAAGATCACCTTGTAGATGATCATGGCTTTGGTGCCGAAGAGGTACTCGAAGGCCTTGCTTCCGTACACGCTCCAGCCCAGCACCGTGGAGAAAGCGAACAGGGTGATGGCGATGGCGATGAACCACCCGCCGGCCACCCCCAGGGTGCCCTCAAATGCTTCCGCCACCAGGGCGGTCTTTTCATTGGTGGAGATCATATGCCCCGTCTCCAGATCCATCACCCCGGAGGTGAGGACCGCCAGAGCGGTGAGGGTGCAGACCACGATGGTGTCGGCAAAGACTTCGAAGATGCCCCACATGCCCTGCTTCACGGGCTCTTTCACATTGGATGTGGAGTGGACCATAACGGAGGAACCAAGGCCAGCTTCATTGGAAAAGACGCCTCTCTTCATACCCCAGGTCACGGCGCTCTTGACACCGAAGCCCACGATACCGCCGCCCACGGACTTCATGGCAAAGGCACCCTTAAAGATGGCGGAGAAGGCCGCGCCGATCATCCCCGCATGAGAGAAGACGATGATAAAGCAGCCGATGACGTAGAGCACCGCCATGAAGGGCACCAGCTTCTCGGTGACGCTGGCGATGCGCTTCAGGCCGCCCACGATGACCAGGGCCGCCACGATCATCAGAGCGATGCCGGTGACGAAGGAGGGGATATGGAACACGCTGTCCAGGTTCACGGCGATGGAGTTGATCTGGCTCATATTGCCGATGCCGAAGGAAGCCAGCACACAGAAGATGCTAAAGAGCACCGCCAGGCAGGCACCGATCTGTCTGCAGCCCTTCTTGCTGCCCAGACCGTCCTTCAGGTAGTACATGGCGCCTCCGCACCACTCTCCCTCGGAGTTCTTTCTGCGGTAATAGATGCCCAGCACGTTCTCGGAATAGTTCGTCATCATGCCAAAGAAGGCCACGATCCACATCCAGAAGATGGCGCCGGGGCCGCCGGTGGCCAGGGCAGCCGCCACGCCGGCGATGTTGCCCGTCCCGATGGTGGCAGCCAGAGCGGTGCAAAGGCTCTGGAACTGACTGATCTGCTTGTCATGCCCGGGAGTGTGGGCCGTGATGTGTTTATTTTTGAAGATCCCGCCCAGGGTCTCTCCGAACCAGTGCCGGATGTGGCTGACCTGGAAAAAGCGGGTCAGGACCGTCATCAGGATCCCGGTGCCCACCAAAAGGATCAGCATGGGCAGTCCCCAGACAAAATTGTTGATCGCGGTATTTACCTGTTCGATGAGCTGCACGGTTTCTCCTCCTCTTTTAACCGGATGCCAGGCGGCGGATAGGCACGCCTGCGTAGATTGGCAAAAAAAGGCGCCAACAAATAAAAGTCGGCGCCTTTGTCAACAGTATCATTGTATACAGATATCCAAGAAAAAGCAACCCTTGATTCGCGCTTTCCCGCCGCAATATGGTATAATCGGGTAGCATCACCCGGGAAAACAGCCGGTTCCCAACAAAAGCCCGGGAAAAGGAAACCTTCATGACGAGAAAAAACCATCTCAAAAAAACGATCCAGACAACCGTATCCCTTCTGCTCGTCGCAGCCCTGTCCCTGACGGGATGCTCTTCCTATGATTATCATGCCTTCCTGAACGAGCTGGCGGGTACGCAGAATGCTTCCCAGAGCGCCTCCCAGGACCCTTCCGCTCCTTCCGCCTCCGCACAGCTGGACGCCCTCTTCGGTGCGGCGTCCGACCATCCCGGGGACATCCAGAGCCCGGAGGACCTGTCCCTGCGGGATCCCCTGGCTCCCCAGCCGGAGGGCGGGGCGGAGACCGTGACGGTGCTGGTGTATATGAACGGCTCCGACCTGGAGACCGAGGCGGGGGAAGCCTCCAGTGACCTCTTTGAGATGATCGATGCCGGGGACAGTGAGAATGTCCGGATCCTGGTGCAGACCATGGGGACCAAATACTGGACCAGGCGCTCCGGCATCGCCTCCGACAGAAGCCAGATCCATGAAGTGACGGGGGACGGTCTGGTGCCGGTAAAGGATGACCTGGGGCAGTTAGACTGCACCCTGCAGTCCACCCTGACGGACTTTCTGAAATGGGGCGTCTCGGCGTATCCCGCGGACCGCTACATCCTGCTTTTGTGGGACCACGGTGGCGGCCCGGTGTATGGCTTTGGCTATGACGAGTTCCAGTCCTACTACGATGCCCTGACTCTGGATGAGATCCAGGGGGCGCTGGAATCCGCGGGCACGGTCTTTGACTTTATCGGCATGGACTGCTGCATCATGTCCTGCCTGGAGGTCACCGCCGCGCTCTACGACTACTGCGACTACTGCATCCTCTCCGAGGATTTCGAATCCGGCCTGGGCTGGTACTACACGGACTGGGTCCGGGCACTCTACGAAGATCCTTCCGTCTCCACCCCGGATCTGGCGAAGATCCTCATCGACGGGATGGTGGACGCAAATGAAAAGGACCCCACGCAAGGAGACCGTGCGATCCTGACACTCATCGACCAGCGCTATATGCGCAGACTCTATCTGGCCTGGCTGGAATTTGCCTATGCAAATGAAAAGACCCTGCTCTCCGCCAACTACAGCCAGTATTCGGAGGGCACCGGCAGAGCCCTTCCCAGGCTCTTTCCCCAGTCCTCCTCCCACGCTCTGACCCAGGGAGTCTCCCAGGCTAACTCCCTAGGAGCGGACGAATACACCTCCGCCCTGGCGGAGTACTACATCACGGATCTGCGGGCTCTGGCGGAAAATATCCCCTCCCCCCAGTCGGACACTCTGCTGGAGGTTTTGGACCAGACCATCTGCTACAGCGCCGCCACGGAGGATATGACAGGACTCACCGGACTCTCCGTCACCCTTCCCTACGGGGATCCGGACTTCTACCGGGACCTTCGCTCCGTCTTTCTTCGCTGCGGGTTCGACGAAGCCTATGTGGAATGGCTGGAGCAGTTCACCACGGCTGCCGGGGCGGATCACTTCTTCAACTATGAGAAGTGGTGGGAGGAAAACGGTGACCGGATCCTCTCCCAGCTGCGGCACTACCTCTTCGACCTGTACTGAGCTTCCCTCCGCACAAAAACCAGGCAGCACAAAACCTGCCCCCGCCCGGCTTCGTGTCCTGCACTCCTACATCCTGCAGGCCTGGGCCGCAAAAAACTCGTCGATGTTCTTCAGCCACTCTTCCGGGGGCATGGTCTTTAGCAGGTACTTCTCCGGCTTCAGGGCCACCACCTGCAGCACACTCTCCCGGTCGTTCTTGGAGGTGAGGAACATGACGGGGATGGACTCGGTGCTCACTTCGCTCCGGATCATCTCCAGCACCTTGGCGCCGGTGATGACGGGCATCTCATAATCCAGCAGGATGAGGTCCACCTTGTTGGTGGCCAGGAAGGTGATGGCATTCATGCCGGAATTAGCCATATAGACCTGATACTTTTCCGCCAGAAGCCCCCGGATCATCCGCAGCATGGTGGGATCATCATCCACGATGAGGATCTTCTTTTTCGCCTCCGCCCGGGTCCCGGCCTCCACGGCTTCCTCCAGCTTCTTTGCCAGATCCCCCACATTTAAGGGCCGCACCAGAGTACCCGCCGTGAACTTTTCCGTCAGGACCTTCCCGCTCTCCGTGATTTCCTCCGGGCTGCCCACCAGAAAGACCTGCAGACCGTTTTCCACCACCCGGTCCCGGAGATACACCAGGATCTCCGTATTGCCGGCCAGCTCCTCGTCCAGGTACAGCACCACCAGCCGCGGAAGCTCCTCCATCTTCCCCAGATCGTTCACCCGGGCTTCGCACAGATGCACGGTAAATTCTTCCTTCTTCAGTCCGTTGGCGATGGCATTGACCATAAAGCCTCCGCCGTTTGCCAGGATCAGAACTTCTCTTTTCATCTTTTCTCCTCCGCCATTACTTCAGCTCCTGCAGCAGCGCATCCCGGTCCACTCTGGTCACCAGATCGCAGATCCGCAAAAACCGCTCCCGCTCTCCCTCCGGCAGGACATATTCCTTCAGCATCCCGATGAGTTCATCCGCGGTATCGAAGTCATAGGCCGATACCGCTTCCCGAAGGGCCGTGAGCCCCTCCGCATACTGCGCCGGGTCGATGAGCTCCCCCCCAGGCTCCTCCTTCGTTTCAAAAAGAGGTGCCAGCGACTCCCGGTAGGCCCGGTAGCCTTCCAGAAGGGCCGGGGTCAGGGCCTTTACGGATTCCAGATCCCCCGCATCCCCGCAGCTTTCCAGATGGGCTGCCTGCTGACTGAGCTTGGTGGCACCGATGAGTCTGGCGGAGCTTTTCAGCGCATGCACCGCCACGGTATAGTTCCGAAGATCCCCTTCCTGCAGGAAGCCCTCGATCCGCTCCGGTCCGTCAGAGAGGGTGACATAGAAATCATGCACCGCTCCCTGCAGGATCTCCTCCTTCATGCAGTTTTTCATCCCGGCCCGGACATCGATCCCCGGGACCTGTCCCAGGGCCTCCAAAAACGCGGAGAAGCTCCGTTCACTCCCCCCGGAGCCCGCGCCTGCATCCCCCGCACCGTCCTGCGCAGAGTCTTTTCCCGCAGCCGCCTGCGCTGCCTTTCCCGCCTCGCTTTCCGGATCCAGCACCTTTTCCTTCGGCAGGTACTTCGCCAGCATCTGCTCCAGCTTCGCCGCGTCGATGGGCTTACTCAGGTAGTCGTCAAATCCCGCCTGGAGGAAGGTCTCCCGGGCGCCGGACACCACATTGGCCGTGAGGCAGATCACCGGGGCATCCCCGCACAGGTTCTCCCCTTCCGGCAGCTCCCGCATCTTCGCCAGGGTTTCGGTGCCGTCCATCTCCGGCATCCGCTGGTCCATAAAGATCACATCGTAGGCCTGCTGCCCGATCATCTGCAGGCACTGCATCCCGCTGGTGGCGGTATCCACCTGCAGCAGCGTCTCCTTTAGTAGCCCCCGGATCACATTCAGGTTCATGGGGGTATCATCCACCACCAGGACCCGCCCTTCGGGCGCCACAAAGCTCACCCGGTAC
>JAFYFY010000202.1 GCA_017543485.1 Lachnospiraceae bacterium
CGCGCAGCTCATCACCATGCTGGTGATCTTCGTTGTGGTGCTCGGCGTCACTGCCTGGGTCACCAGGGGGATCGCCAATTACCAGAAGGTTCAGGGGGCCGGTGGCAACATCGAAGTCATCGAGACCCAGCGCATCGCCCAGAACAAGTGGATTCAGATCATTCGAGTCGGAGGATCCTACAAGGCAGTAGCCATCTCCAAAGACCAGGTCACCTTTTTGGGGGATCTGGATCCGGACACCCTCCGGACCGTAGGTACGGGGGAGAAAACGCCCGGATTCGGGAGCTTTCTGACGAAGGCGCTCGGCAAGGACCGGCAGCCCGGCGGGGCCGAAAAGGAAGAGGATTCATGAAAAAGCCGGCTCAGACTGCGAAAAAATCAATCATGAGGTTAGCAATATGCCTGCTGGTATCGGTGGGCATATTGTGGTATTTTGGGACAGTTCGCGCCTATGCAAGGGAGCTCCTGCGTCCCCAGACAGGGGATACGGAGGTGTCCACGGTCATCAACCCGGCAGGCACGGCCCAGGACCCGGAGGATGTGGCCGGACTCAACACCATCAACCGTCTGACCCTGACCTACGATGGGGACAACGGCTCGGTGAACGGAGCTCTGCGGATCCTCATCACCCTGACCCTCATCGCCCTGGCGCCCATCCTGATCATCATGATGACGTCCTTTACCAGGATCCTCATCGTGCTGCACTTTACCCGGGCCGCCCTGAACACGCAGACGGCGCCGCCGAACCAGATCCTCATCGCCATGTCCCTGATCCTGACCTTCTTCATCATGGAGCCCACCATCGCCCGGATCAACACGGAGGCGGTGATCCCCTTTGAAGACGGGACCCTGGACCAGAAGGAGTTCCTGGAGGCTGCCGTGGCGCCTCTTCGGGATTTCATGGCACCTCAGACCCAGACCAAGGATGTGGCCCTGTTTTTCGAGATCTCGGGCCGGGAGTGGGACGGGACCATCGAAGGGATCCCTACCTCCATCCTGGTGCCGGCCTTTATGATCAGTGAACTGCGGCTGGCCTTCTGGATCGGATTTATGATCTATATCCCCTTTATCGTGATCGATATGGTGGTAGCCTCGACCCTGATGAGTATGGGTATGATGATGCTGCCGCCCACCACCATCTCCATGCCCTTCAAGATCCTGCTCTTTGTCCTGGCGGACGGATGGCAGCTGATCATCGGAGAGCTGGTGAGAACGTTCTACTAAGCAGGAGGAAACATGACCACAGAAGCCGTAACGGAGATGATCGGGGATGCCCTGTTCCTCATCATGAAAACCGCATTACCGGTCCTTCTGGTGTCTATGGGCATCGGACTCATCGTCAGCATCTTTCAGACCGTGACCTCCATCCAGGAGCAGACGCTGACCTTTGTCCCGAAGGTCCTGGGGATCTTTCTGACGCTGATGCTCCTGGGCAACTGGATGCTGTCCAATGTTACGGAATTTACGACGCAGCTCTGGAGCACCTTTGTGAACTATGTACACAGGTAGATGCGGATGATCTCGCTGTCTTTCTCCATCTATGATCTGGAATACTTTTTGCTGATCCTGACCCGGGTGTCCTGTTTTATCTTTGTCTGCCCGTTTTTCAGCATGACCGGCACGCCGCGCAATGTCAGGGTAGCGCTGAGCGTCTTTATCTCGTTGATGCTGTACCAGCTTCTGACGCCCGCTCAGGCGGTGACGGCGGACTCCGTGGTGGGGTATGCGGTGATCGTCATCAAGGAAGCCATCGCGGGCCTGCTGGTCGGGCTCTCCGCCAATATGTGTCTCTCGATCTTTAACTTTGCGGGACATGTGGCGGATATGGAAGTGGGACTGTCCATGGTCCAGGTGCTGGACCCGAACACGAATCAGCAGTCCAGCATCACCGGCGGGATCTACAATTACGCATTTACCATGATCCTGATCGGAAGCGGAATGTATCGGTACCTTTTGGGAGCTCTGGCGGATACCTTTCGGCTGATCCCGGTGGGTGGAGCCGTATTTCACGGGGATCTTCTGCTGAATGCCATGGTGGGCTTTCTGTCTGATTACGTTCTGATCGGTTTCCGGATCATCCTTCCGATTTTCGCAGCCGCGCTGATGCTCAATGCCATCCTGGGGATCATCGCGAAGGTTTCGCCCCAGATGAACATGTTTGCCATCGGAATCCAGTTAAAGATCATCACCGGTCTGGGGATCCTGTTCCTGACGGTGAGTCTGCTGCCGGTGGCATCGGACCTGATCTTTGCGGAGATGAAAAAGATGATGGCCGCCTTTGTGGAGGCAATGATGTAATGCAGGAACTTCTTCGGTTTGATCTGCAGTTCTTCGCAGATGAGGCGGGGGACAAGACAGAAGAGCCTACCGCGAAAAAACTGGATGATGCCCGGAAGGAAGGGCAGGTAGCCAAAAGCCGGGAGATCGCCAACTGTCTGGGACTTCTGGCGGTGTTCCTGATCCTGCGGTTCTGGGCCGGCCGGATGGGGAATCAGTTCCTGGGGGTCTTTAACGACACCTACAGCCGGATCCATGAGATCCTGATCTTCTGGAACGGGGAGATGCCGGTGACGGACCTGCGACTCCTCCTTCGGCGCTCTGTGCTGAGTGTGATCCTGATCCTGCTCCCCATGCTGATCATCGGCTTTATCATCGCCTTTGTCAGCGACCTGATCCAGGTGCAGTGGAGGCCCACGGGAAAGACGCTGCAGCCGAAGCTGAGCAAGATCAATCCGATCTCGGGCTTTAAGAAGATCTTCTCCATGAACTCGCTGGTGGAGCTGATCAAGTCCCTGGCCAAGATCGGGCTGGTGGCGGTGATCTCCTACAATTTCCTGAAGGACTGTTACGGGATCATCTTTCATTTCTACGAGATGCCGCTTTTGCAGGGGATCGCCCTCATCGGAAAAACGGTGACGGACCTGGGGATCCGGATCTCGGCCATCTATATTGTCATCGCCGGTGCGGACTTCGGCTATCAGAAGTGGAAGTTCCACAAGGACATGAAGATGACGAAGCAGGAAGTGAAGGATGAGTACAAGCAGTCGGAAGGTGACCCGCAGATTAAGGGAAAGATCCGGCAGAAGATGATGGAGGTCTCGCGCCGGCGTATGATGCAGGCGCTGCCCCAGGCGGATGTGGTCATCACGAACCCGACGCACTATGCCGTGGCGGTGAAGTACGACCCGCAGGAGCGGGAGGCACCGTATGTCCTGGCCAAGGGCGAGGGGTATCTGGCGCAGCGGATCAAGGAGGTCGCGAAGGAGCACGGGATCGAGCTGGTGGAGAACAAGCCGGTGGCCCGGATGCTGTACCACAATGTGGAGGTGGGGGAGTCCATCCCGCCGGAGCTGTACCAGGCGGTGGCGGAGATCCTCGCGTTCGTGTATCACCTGCAGGGGAAGGTTTAGGTTACAGACGCTATTTTGCGAAAGGTTTCAGGTGCGGGATTACAGACGCTCCCTCGCGGACATTGTTTGGTTCTGGCAACGCTTCCGCTATCGGTCCTCGGGCAAAGATGCGAAGCATCTTGCAGCTAACCGGACTTGTTCCGGTTAGCCAAGCCTCGGACAGATTGCCTGAACCAAACGATGTCCGGTCGGTCGCTGAGTGACATTACACGAACAGCAGGACCATACATAATAAAGATTTAAGGATAGTTCGTTTACGGGACCATATATACTATAGCTTTACAGACAGTTCAACTGTCGGTGCATATGACTTGAACGTATCAGCGAGCGAGTGCATGCGGTGCATCCGGACATCTGTCCGAGGCCGGTTCTTAGTGAGCGCAGAACAATGACAACTCTCCACAGAGTGAATGCGCGAACTTAGAACCGCTGCCCGAGGACCGATAGCGGGAGCGTGGCCGGATGCACCGCATGCACGAGTAAGCGTCAGGCGAAGCCAAAACACGTACAACATTCCGTAAGCGTCAGGCGCAGCCCCAAAATCCAGAGGAAAGGAGGAACCGGCATGAAAGTGAAAGCCCTGCCCAAGTATGATGTCTTCGTCGGCATGTACCTGACCACAGCCATCGTCCTGTTCATCGTGCCCATCCCCGCCTTCCTCCTGGACATCCTCCTGGCGTTCAACATCTCCATCGCCATGACCATCATGTTCGCCGCCATGTTCTGCAAGGAAGTCCTGGACATGAGCTTCTTCCCCACCATGCTCCTGTTTACCACCGTGTTCCGGATCGCCCTGAACACCTCCTCCACCAGACTCATCCTGCGGGACGGCAATGCCGGAAACGTGGTGTCCACCTTCGGGAACTTCGTGGGCGGCGGGAACCTCATCATCGGGGCCATCATCTTCGTCATTTTGATCATCATCCAGTTCATGGTCATCAACAAAGGTTCCGAACGCGTGTCCGAAGTCACTGCGAGATTTACCCTGGACGCCATGCCCGGCAAACAGATGGCTATCGACGCGGACTTAAATACCGGGGCCATCGATGACGCCGAGGCCAAGAGAAGAAGAGACAAGATCCAGGAAGAGTCGTCGTTTTTCGGTTCCATGGACGGTGCCGTGAAATACGTAAAAGGAGACGCCACGGCAGGACTCCTCATCACTGTGGTGAACCTCCTGGGAGGTATTGCCCTGGGCATCACCCAGCGGGGCATGGACGCGGGAGCGGCCCTGTCCACCTACGGGATCCTGACCATCGGTGACGGCCTGGTATCCGCCATCCCGTCCCTGATGATCTCCCTGTCCACCGGTATCCTGGTGACCAAGGGGAGCAAGGACTCCGAGTTCGGTGCCACCATCGTCAAGCAGCTCTTCAGCCTGCCCAAGGTCCTGTTCATGGTGGGGGGACTCCTTTCCCTGCTAGGCATCATCACACAGCTGAACACCATCCTCTTCGTGGGACTGGGCGTGATCTTTATCATCGCGGGAGTGAACGTAAACCGCACCTTCCAGACCGCTGCCATCGAGGCGGAGGTGACGGAGGAGGAGGCGGAAGCCGAGGAGATCAGACAGCCCGAGAACGTCCAGAGCCTGCTGCAGGTGGATCCCATCGAGCTGGAGTTCGGTTACGGCATCATCCCCCTGGCGGACGTGAACCAGGGCGGAGACCTGCTGGACCGCGTGGTCATGATCAGAAGACAGATCGCTCTGGAGCTGGGCAGCGTGGTGCCCATCATCCGTTTGAGGGACAATATCCAGTTAAACCCGAACCAGTATATCATTAAGATCAAGGGCATCCAGGTCAGCGAGGGCGAGATCCTCTTTGACCACTACATGGCCATGAACCCGGGGTACGTGGAGGAGGAGATCACCGGTATCCCCACCTTCGAGCCCTCCTTCCATCTGCCGGCCATCTGGATCACGGAGGGGCAGAGAGAGAAGGCGGAGAGCCTGGGATACACCGTGGTGGACCCGCCCTCCATCATCGCCACCCACCTGACGGAGATCATCAGACAGCACATTGCAGAGCTCCTGACGAGACAGGATGTGCAGAACCTCATCAACAACCTGAAGGAGACCAACCCCAGCCTGGTGGACGAGCTCACACCGAAGCTTCTGGGACTGGGAGAGATCCAGAAGGTGCTGCAGAATCTCCTGAGCGAGGGGATCTCCATCCGGGATCTTCTCACCATCTCGGAGACCCTGGCGGATTATGCGCAGACCACCCGGGATACCGATATTTTGACGGAATATGTGCGCCAGGCCTTAAAGCGCGCGGTGTCTGCCCGGTTCTTTACCCCCAATGAGACCAACTATGTCATGACCCTGGATCCCAAGATCGAGCAGGAGATCATGGGGAGCGTGAAGCAGACCGAGAACGGCGCCTTCCTGAATCTGGATCCCGCAAGGAGCAAGGCCATCATCGATGCGGTGGGCGCGGAAGCGCAGAAGATGGAGAATCTGGGACGGACTCCCATCATCCTGACCTCCCCCATCGTCCGCATCTACTTCAGACGCCTGACGGAGGAGTACTACCGCGACCTGGTAGTGATCTCATATAACGAAATCGAATCGAATGTGGAAATCCAAGCAGTGGGGATGGTTACGGCTTAAATGATCATCAAAAAATTTGTCGGAAAAACAGAAGAAGAGGCCACGCTGGCTGCAAAGAAGGAGCTGGGGGAGACCCTGGTCATCATGAACGTGCGGAAGGTGAAGGCCAATGGACCCTTTGCCTTTCTGAAGGCGAAGCGGGTGGAAGTCACCGCCGCCGTGGAGGATGAGGAGGAGCCCTTAAAGCAGATCCGCCGCATCGCCCAGGCACAGGTGGCGGCTCAGGAGCGGGTCCAGGCCCGGAAGGACGCGGAGCGCGCGGCGGCTGCGGAGGCGGAGAGCGGGAAGAAGGCCCAGAGTGCCAAGACCCCGGAGCAGATCGTGGCGGAAGCGGGACGGCGTACGGGACTGGCCCCGGAGAGCAGCGTGGGGAGCCACATTGATCTCAGGGCGGCGGATACGGGATTTGCCGAGAGCGCCCGGAGCATCGAGAGCTCCCGGAATATCGAGCGGAAGCTGGACAGCCTGCAGACCCTTCTGGAGAACCAGTTCGGGAAGGAAGAGCGGGAGAGCCGGGAGGAGGAGCCAAAGGCTCCGGACCTGGGACAGGAAGGGGAGAGAAGCATCCTCTCCGACCAGCTCACCGAGGAAGAGCGGGAGGTGGACCGGTTCTTAAAGCTTCTGTACAACACCATGCTGGACAATGAGGTGGACGAGCGCATCGCCAACGAGCTGATCCAGGATGTGAGCCGGGCGAAGGTGGCCCACGGCGGTATCGATCATCTTCTGAGCGTGGTGTATCAG
>JAFYFY010000203.1 GCA_017543485.1 Lachnospiraceae bacterium
TGATCAGGGACGGTTTCTGCGCATTCAGGAACATCATGGATCTTCTGAGTCTTTTCTTGTTCGGATTACTCATCTGATGGCACCTCCCCACGGAAGATTCTCATACTGGTCCACAGCACGGTACACCGCGCCTTCGATCCTAGCCTTCAGCGTGCAGTCCAGCGCGCCCTTGTCCACGATCTTCAGCTTCACGTTGCTGACACCAAGGCGCTCCAGCGTTTCGTACGCGACCTTCTTGATGTGGTTCCCGTACTGGTGGATGACCGCGCTCTGAAGTTCAAAGTCGATCTTTCCCTCGCCCGGCTCCACAGTGACCTGCGCGTCGCTGGATTCCAGTGTGCCGGCCATTCCGGCTTTCGTGATTTCCATACAGCTCCCTCCTTCACATTGTGCAGTTTCGACAAAACAAAGCGGCAAGCAGCCGCATTCATTCCACCATATCTTAACATTCTCTAAACCCGTAAACAAGTTTTTTATAATTTATGCTGATTATAGGTTTTTGGTTATGTCCTCAGAAATAGTGGTAAAATAGTAAAAACCGATCATCAGAAAAGGAGCTATCCAATATGAATGACAGACAGCTGGAATACATGCTGACGATCCTGAAAGAAGGAAGCATCAGCAAAGCCGCGGAGATCTTGTGCATCTCCCAGCCATCTCTCAGCCAGATGGTCCGGAAGATCGAGAAAGAGACCGGGGCGGAGCTCTTCTCCAGGCACTCAAACCCCATCTCCCTCACTCCCGCGGGGGAATGCTATATCAGGGCAGCAAAAAACATTCTCGCGATCCGTAAAAACATGGAGACAGAGATCCAGGAGCTCCACACCGGCGTCCGGGGCACGCTGCGCCTTGGGGTCCCGGTGCAGCGCGGCATGGAGATCGTGCCTTTCTTTCTCCCGAAGTTCCATGAAAAATACCCGTTGGTGAAGGTGGAGCTTGTGGAGTCAGGTTCCGACGACCTGGAAAACCTGCTCCTGCAGGGAGAGCTGAATCTCGCCTGCCTCACGACATCCGCAAAGAGCAACAGCCTGGACTATCTCCTGGTGGCTGTCGAGCAGATCGTCCTCCTGGCTTCCCGGTCGACTGCTCTCGCAAAAAGGATCCCCTCCGGCCAGGAGATCGATATTTCCGACGCAAAAGACGAGACCTTTATCTGCATCCGCCGCGGTCACAGTGTCCGTGTCACTCAGGACAGCCTGTTTGACACGCACCACATCCGCCCGAAGATCCTGTTCGAGACCTCCAGCATCGAGGTGGCGAAGCGCTCCGTTCCTGCCTGCGGCGCAGTGATGCTGATCCCCAGAAACTACATCGACATCAACCCCGAGCTCTACGACAGCTGCAGCATCTATCCCGTGCGGGAGATCAACCAGGAACGGCATTTTTACATCTGCCGTCCGAAAGGATACCCCCTTAGCCTCTTTGAAGAAGATTTTATCCGGATCTTCCGGCCGGACTTCGGGTAAAGTGATGTCCCGGTCCGGAACAAGGTGATATAATGAGAGTAATTGTAAAGCAATGCAGGTATTTGCCCAGCAGCAAA
>JAFYFY010000024.1 GCA_017543485.1 Lachnospiraceae bacterium
TCCCCACGATCCGCACCTTGTTGGTGGTGGGCTGCGGATTCTGGAACAGACCGTCCTGTAACCACTTATCCGCCCGGTTTAACAGCCCCGTGCCTGCCACTGCGCACACCAGGGCGGCCACCAGCACCGCCACCGTCCATTTTGACTGCAGGATCTTTTTCATCTTCCTTCCCCCCCTACCTGTGTCCCTTTTCCATATGCAGCGCTCCCGTAAGTACCCGGAGCAGATCATCGATATCGATGGGCTTTGCGATGTGCCCGTTCATCCCCGCCTCCTCCGCGCTCTGGATATCCTCGGCAAAGGAGTTTGCCGTCATGGCGAAGATGGGTACCTGGGCTCTGGCCGGATCCTGGAGCTTTCGGATGGCTCTGGCCGCCTCATACCCGTTCATCACTGGCATCTGAATATCCATGAGGATGACGTCAAAGGTGCCGGGGGCCGATTCCGTCACACGATACAGTGCTTCCTGCCCGTTCTCCGCATGCTCCACGGCAAAGCCGTGCTGCTCCAAGATCAGCGTCGCCAGCTCCCGGTTCACGATCTGATCCTCCACCAGAAGGACCCGGAATCCGCTAAAGTCGATGTGTTTCACATCTTCGTCCGTCAGCACCTCCTCCGTCTCCTCCTCCACCACGGGGAAGGTCAGGTCCACCACAAACTCCGTCCCCTTGCCCTGCACGGACTGAACCTGGATGGTGCCCTCCATGAGATCCACGATGCTCTTGGTGATGGCCATCCCCAGGCCGGTCCCCTGGATCTGGCTGGCGTTCCGGTCTCTGGTGTAGGCGTCAAAGATGGTATGCACAAACTCCGGGCTCATGCCGATGCCGCTGTCCGAAACCCGCAATACGTAATTCCCCGCCCCTTCCGTCTCCCGGGTCTGGGTCAGGGACACCGAAACGCTCCCTTCCTCCGGGGTAAACTTCAGGGCATTGCTCACCAGGTTAAAGATCACCCGCTTAAACCGGTTGGCATCGCACAACACCGTCCGGTGCTTCAGGTCACTCTCCACCGTAAAACGGATCTGCTTCATCTCCATCTGGGGGTGGAACAGGTCCTTTGTCTCCTCCAGCACCCGGCCCAGATCCGTGGGAACGATCTCCAGCTCCATCCGCCCGTTCTCGATGCGGCTCAGATCCAGCACATCATTGATCAGGGACAACAGGTGCTTCCCGGCATTTTCCACCTTCTCCAGATATTCCGTGCCTTTTTCCGGCATGTCCTCCAGCCCCTTGGCCAGCTCCGTGTAGCCGATGATGGCATTCATGGGGGTCCGCAGGTCGTGGCTCATATTGGACAAAAACCGGCTCTTGGCCAGGCTGTTGGCCTCCGCCTCCCGCTTTTTCTCCGCCATCTCCTGCTCCCGCTTTCCCATAAGGCTGTAGACGCTGAACATGAGAAAGAGCGTCACCAGGATGATGAGCATCTGGAGCATGCTGTTCTTTTTCAGGGACCGGTTCACCTCTTCGATCTGCTGATCCAGGAACTGCGCGGATTCCTGCCGCTCCTTCGCATCCAGGGCCACCCCGTGATCCGTCATCACCTGACCGCTGTACCGGCTCAGTTCCTCCAGCACCTGGCTGGTGGTATCCTCCGTGGCCTCCCGGAACCACAGAAGGGACCGACAGAAGATCAGAAACAGCAGGGAGATCCACACGGCGGTGGACTGCCCGAAGCGGCGCTTTTCATCCTTGCTGAAGACATAGCGGAAAAAGAGAATCCCGAAGATTCCCCACAGGATGAGGATCAGATAGGATTCCGTGGCCAGCTTGCTGACGGTCCAGAAATTCGGGATGAGAAAATAAAGGGTGAGAAGAAGCGACACGACGGCTCCCACACTTCCCGTCAGGAGCACCGAGAGCCTTCCATCCCGTCTGGCCACCTTCATGGCCACCACACAGGTGTAGGTGTAGGCGATGGTGGCACCGATGGAGTTTACATCCACGATCCAGCTGATGGCCGTGCGGCCGATAAAGGGGATGGGCATGGAGATCAGCAGGATGAACAAAACAGCGGTGCGGGGCGTTCCGTTTCGGTCCGTCCGGGCAAACCGCTCCGGCAGGAGGCCGTCCCGGGCCATGGAGTAAAAGAGCCTGCTGGCGGCGATGGTATTGCCCACCAGTCCGGTGAGCACCCCGGCCAGGAGCGTCAGCCCCAGCACGGTGAGTCCCGGCCGCCCCAGGACGCTTTCGATGGCATAGAAGGTGGGAAGGGCCGCGCTCCCGGTCTGACTGTCCAGATCCGCGATATAGGAGCTCCAGTCCCCGTAGGCGGGGGGCTGGGTGCTGGCTGCCAGAAGGGTCAGAAGGGAATAGGCCGCCACCGCGGTGAGGACTGCCGCGCACAGAACGGAAAAGGATTTTTTTATCGGGAACCGGAACTCCTCCGCGGAGTGCGAGATGGATTCAAAACCCACAAAGGCCCAGGGCGCCAGGGCCACGATGTGAAACACCGCGGCGAAGAGCCCGGATTCTCTGACGGCCGGCGCGGACTCCAGATCCCAGGCCGGGATCCCGTTTTTTGCAAAAACCAGTGCGGCGCACAGGACGATGCCGCAGATGAGAGCCAGGGCCAGGACCGTCTGGATCCGCGCCGCCCATTTGCCGCAGAACATGCAGATGAGCCCGGAAAGGAGCACCGCGGACAGCGCCAGGGCAGCCTCGGAAAAATAGACATCAAACCCCGCCACCGTGTAGTGGGGACCGGTCATTAACACGTCCTTTAGGAGATTTCGGAGTACCAGGGGGATGGCTGTGGCATTGGCCCAGATGATGGCGATATAGACAAGAGCCAGGAACCAGGTGCTGATAAAGCCCCTGTCGTATCCCAGCTCTTTTTTTGCATACGTATACGTACCGCCGCAGTCCGGATAGCGGTTCATGAGATAGTGGTAATTCACGCCCAGTACCAGCATCAGTGCGCCGCCGATGAGCATCCCAAGGACGGTGCCCCAGGGACCCGCGATGGGCAGGAAGGTGCTGCCGGGCATCACAAAGGCGCCCCAGCCCACGGCGCTGCCAAAGGCCAGTCCCCATGCCCCCCGGGTACTTAAGGTCTTCTGAAGTCCGCTCCCCTGCGCGCTGCCGGCCGGATCACCCATGCTTTTACTCCTTCACCCTGTCGATGTTCAAAATGCCGATGCTGACTGCCTGTACAAAGGAATCCGATCTGTCGCTGTCCCCTGCCGCCTGGGCGATGCGGAGCATTTCCCGTCTCTCCTCTCCGCCGCGAAACACCACATAGCGAAACAGCAGGACCTTCTCCTTCCGGAAGCTCTCCCGGAGCCTCGTGGGCTGCAGGAACAGGAGAAAATCCTCCCGGTAGTCTTCCCGGATCATCTGCTTTGCATAGCTCTCGAAAAAGTATCTGGCGGGAAAATGCTCCCCCTCCGGGATGGGCTTTTCCAGCCAGGGGTCGCTCCGGTAGCAGATCCCGTCGTCGGCGCTCAGGTCCACATAGTAGATGCTCCGGTAGTCGGAGGCCAGGGAGGCCAGTATCCCGGTGGTCTGGGAGTTTACCGTCTCCAGATACCCCCGGAGCTTATTTTTCGTCGCCCGAAGCTTTAACCCCAGCACGGCGATCTCATTCTCGGAAAAGGTCTCCGGCGCTTCCTGCCTTTCCTTCCCCCGCTCTCCCGGGAGCTTCATCTCATCCACCAGAGCGTCCACATCCGCGGAAAGAGCCGTCAGCTCCTCTCCCAGATCCCGCACCCGGTTTCGGAGCCTGGCGATGATGATCAGGGCGATCATGGCGCCGAACACCAGGCTCAGCAGGATCCCCAGCAGGATGGTCATGGTATATTTCGTGATCCGCTTTTCATACCAGTCGGCACTGATATCGATGACCAGGATGGCCGCCACCTGCCCGGATCCGTCCAGGATGGGGCTGTAAGCGCTGTAGTGCCGGCCCCACTCATCCCGGTAGGGCTTTTCGTCCACGGCGCTCTGTCCGCTGCCGGCCAGAGCCAGAGCCTCCGTATACTTTACTTCCTCCCCCAGTTCTCCGGGTGCATTGGGGTCGGAGTCGATGATGAACTCATACCGGTCCCCGCTCACATGGCGCACGGTGTAGATATATTCGATCTGGGAATGATCCCGGAAGGCCACCAGTTCCTGCATGACCCGGCTGTAGCTCTCCGCATCCGAAGGGTCCGCCTGATAGCGGCGCAGCGCGTCCGGATCCACCATGACCGCGGCGGAATTTGCCAGATCCAGCATGCGGTCCTCGATGGCCGTCCGCATGGTGCGCTTACTCTGGATCAGCAGACTTCCCCCGATGACAGCCTCTGCGATCAGCAAAAAAAGCATGATGGTGATGAGCGTTTGTGTCGTCAGACTGATGCTCTTTCGCGTTTTCATGACGGTGTCCCCTTCCCGTAGCTTTTTCTGCCGGACAGTTCTTCATAGAGCAGTCTGTAGTTTTCGTACCTCTCCCGGGTGATCTCCCCCGTTTCCACCGCTTCCCGCACGCCGCAGTCCGGTTCGTGCAGATGGGAGCACTGGGCAAAGCGGCAGCTTTTCTCCGGCTCCGCAAACTCCGGATAGAAGGTCCAGAGGGATTCCTTTGTCACCCCGAAGACCTCCAGGCTGGTAAACCCCGGGGTATCAAACAAATACGTATCCTCCCCGATCCGGAACAGCTCCGAATGTCTGGTGGTGTGTTTCCCCCGCTCGATCTTGCGGCTCACATCTCCGGTCTCCATGAGATCCCGCCCCGCCAGGGCATTGATGAGGGTGGATTTTCCCACGCCGCTGGGACCTGCCACGGTGGTGGTCCTGCCCTGCAGATGACGCCGCAGCTCCTCCACCCCCTCTCCCGTGAGGGCACAGGTCTTTCGCACTTCATAGCCGGCGCTTCGGTAAACAGCCGCCAGGGCCTCCCCGTCGGAGAGATCCTCTTTGTTAAAGCAGATCAGGGCCGGCACCCCCTGCACCTTCGCGTGGATGAGAAACCGGTCCAGCAGGTTTAAGGAGGGCTGCGGACTGGCCACGGCAAAGATGATCAGGGCCTGGTCCACATTGGCCACGGCGGGACGCACCAGCTCCGAGCGCCTGGGAAGGAGCTCTTCCACGGAGCCCAGCATCTTTTCCTCATCCAGGACCTCCATCCGGACGTCATCCCCCACCAGGAGCTTCCTGCCGTCCTTTCGAAAGACGCCTCTGGCCTTGCATTCATATACACGATCGGCGGCGTTTACATAGTAAAAGCCGCCGATTCCTTTGATGATCTTTCCCTTCAGACTCTCCAAGCCCTGTCTATTCCTCCACGAAATTGATGGTGCGGGTGATGGTCTTGGTGTCCGTGGTGCCCGGGGACATGATGACATTGCCCAGGTCGTCCACGGAGATGGCTCCGTCGATCTGCACATTGTAGGAAATGGTCAGTGTGCCGGAGGCGGAGGTCAGCCCCGTATAATTCGCGGTGAAGGGGAAGGTAGAGGTCCGGGTCTCTAAGATCACGGCGCCGTCCGCGCCCACCAGCTTTAAGAGCACTTCCGTTCCGCTGATGTAATCCGGTGCCTCCTCCACGGTGGGTGCACCGATGGACAGATCCGCCCTGTAGGTCTTCTGCTGAGGGCCCTTGCTCACCTGGAAGCTCACCTGGGAGCCCGTATCCAGGTACTGATCGGTGCCCTGGGTCTGGGCACACACCACGCCGTTCGGGATCTCACCCGAAAAGACGTAAGAGATCTCTCCCACTGCCAGGCCCACGCCGGTCAGGGTGCTCTTTGCGGCATCCTCGGTGAGGCCCACCAGGTTCGGCACCTGGATCTTGGTCTTTTCGGGTCCGAGGCTGATGGTGATGGTGACGATGGAATCCGGCGCTGCCTTGGATCCCGCCTCCGGCGTCTGGGAGACGACCTTGCCGGCCTCCACCACATCGCTGTAGGCCTCCAGACGGGTGACCTGGAATCCGTTCTGGGTCAGGGTCCCTTCCGCCTGATCCGCGCTGAGCCCCACCACATTGGGCAGCAGGATGGCCGCGGATCCGGCGCTCACCGTCAGGGTCACATCGCTTCCCTTGGCCACGGAGTATCCCGCCTCCACACTGGCGGAGATCACGGCTCCGGTTTCCACCGTGGCATTTTCCACATATTCCACCAGGGGATTGAGCCCCAGGGCAAAGAGCGTGTTCCGGGCATCATCCACATTCAGCCCCACCACATTGGGCATGGTGAGCAGGTCCTGAGCGGGCTGCTCTGTCCCGGGCTCCGCGCCTGCGCTCTGTTCCTGGGATGCGCCTGCGGGGTCTGCGTTCTCGGTGTCGCTGCCGGTCTGGGAGGGCATCACCTCCTCGGAGATCACCGGGGTGGCAGGCTCCGGCTCCGTCACGGGCTTGGCATTCTGGCGATTTCCCAGGATCCGGATGGCCAGGACGATGATGATCCCCACGATCACCACACCGGCGACGATGGCCAATATGGTGGTGATGCGCTCCATCTTGGATTCGTAATCATATTCCGAGTCGTCCTCATAGGACTCCTCTTCCGGGTCGTAGCCCCCTTCCTCTTCCTCGTACCGTCCGGAGTCTTCCTCCTCGTACCGGGAGTCGGACACCAGCCGCAGCTGCTCCCCGTCCTCGGGGTACTCCTCCTGATATCCGTAATTGGCGGAGCGGCTCTTGATCTGTGCCATCTCCTCCTCGGTGACGGTGCGGGTGCCTCCCATGGTCTCCGTGGTGTTCCGCACCACGAAGTCCTCCTCCGGGGTCAGCAGGCTCTGCTTCAGGTCGTCCACCAGCTCGTGCATGGAGGCGTAGCGGTTGTCCGGGGATTTCTCACAGCACTTTAAGACGATGTCCTCCACGCTGTAGGGGATTTCGGGGACATACTCTCTCGGGGAGGGCATGGGCTCCTGGATGTGCTTGATGGCGATGGCCACCGTGGTCTCTCCGTTGAAGGGGACCCGGCCGGTGAGCATCTCAAAGAGGGTGACACCCAGGGAATAGATATCGCTCTTTTCGTCGGAATAGCCGCCTCTGGCCTGCTCCGGGGAGGTGTAATGCACGGACCCCATGACATTGGAGGTGATGGTATTGCTGGTGGCGGCCTTTGCGATGCCGAAGTCCGTCACCTTCACCTTGCCGTCCTTGGAGATGATGATATTCTGCGGCTTGATATCCCGGTGGATGATATGATTGTTGTGGGCCGCTTCGATGCCCAGCCCCACCTGGATGGCGATGCTCACCGCCTCCTTGTAGGTCAGACGGGCCTTTTTCTCGATGTATTTCTTGAGGGTGATCCCCTCCACCAGCTCCATGACGATGTAGGAGTCCTCCCCCTCTTCGCCCACGTCGTAGACATTGACGATATTGGGGTGCATGAGGCCTGCTGCCGCCTGGGCTTCCATCCGGAATTTGGACACGAAGTTCTCATTCTCCGCAAATTCCTGCTTTAAGACCTTCACCGCCACATTTCTGCTGAGCTTCTGGTCCCTGGCCTTATACACATCGGACATGCCGCCCGTTCCGATTTTTTCGAGGATCTCGTATCGCTCCCCGATGAGATTACCGATCTTGATCATACAGTTTTCTCTTCCTCATATTGCACCAGGATCACGGAAATATTGTCCTTTCCGCCCTGCTCGTTCGCTTCGTCCACCAGATGGATCACCGCTTCCGTCACATCCCGGGAAGCCGCCACTGTCATCCGGATCCGTTCATCGCTCACCATATTGGTGAGTCCGTCGGTGCAAAGGAGCACCATATCGCCGTCCTCCAGCTCCTCGGTGAAAAGATCCACATCCACGGTTTCCTTCACCCCCACGGCCCGGGTGATGATGTTCTTTTTCGGGTGATGACTGGAGTCCTCTCTGGTCACCGCGCCCCTGCGCACCATCTCCTCCACCAGGGAGTGATCCACCGTCACCTGCCGGATCTCCCGGTCGTGGATGACATACAGTCTGCTGTCCCCCACATTGGCCACCTGCAAAAAGCGCCCGATGAAGGGGGCAGCCACCACCGTGGGGCCCATGCCCGCCAGCTCTGGATTCGCCTCCGCCACCTCAAACACCCTTTCGTTGGCTGCCTCGATGGCCTTCCTCAGGATGATGGAAGGGTTGCTCTCAAAGGATTCCCCGATGGATCTGATGATGACCTCCACCGCGGATTTGGAAGCCAGATCCCCGGCGGCGTGCCCTCCCATTCCGTCCGCCACGATAAAGACGTTGGAAAGATTCCCGATCTTCTCATCGGAGGAAAAGATATAGTCCTGATTCAGTTTTCGCTTTTTTCCGATATCTGTTCGGGAAAAGGATTTTAACACCTGCGCGCCTCCCTGGACACTCACATTCAACTTGTGATTATATCACAATCCCCCGCATATGGTCAAAGTGCCGTCTCATCCGTCAGATTGCGGTTTCTGAGCTGTCCGCAGGCGCCGTCGATATCCCGTCCCAGCTCCCGTCTGATGGTGGCGTTCACCCCGCGGCTCTCCAGCTTCTTCTGGAAAGCCAGGACCTGCCCCCGCTCCGTGGGCTGCATCCCCGTCTCCCGAACGGGATTCACCGGGATGAGATTCACATGGGCCCCCAGGGGCTTTGCCAGCTTCGACAGGTTCTGTGCATCCTCCTCGGTATCGTTCACCCCCCGGATGAGGCTGTACTCAAAGGTGACCCGGCGCCCCGTCTCCTCCACATAAAAGGCGCAGGCCTCCATCAGTTCCTTTAAGGCATAGCGCTTTGCGATGGGCATGATGGCCTGCCTCTGTGCATCCGTAGCCGCATGGAGGCTGATGGCCAGGGTGATCTGCAGATGCTCCCCTGCCAGCTTCCGGATCTCCGGCACCAGCCCGCAGGTGGACACCGTGACATTTCGCTGGCTGATGTGGAGCCCGCCCTCACAGGTCAGGAGCTCTATGAAGCGAAGGACGTTTTCGTAGTTGTCCAGGGGCTCTCCCATCCCCATCACCACCACATTGGAGATCCGCTCCCCCGTATCCCGGGTGATGGCATAAATCTGCTCCAAAATCTCCGAGGGCCGCAGGCTCCTGGAGAGGCCCTTTAGCGTGGAGGCGCAAAAGGAACACCCCATGCGGCATCCCACCTGGGAGGAGACACAGACTGTATTTCCGTGATGATACCGAAGAAGCACACTCTCCACCAGCTCCCCGTCCGGCATGCGAAAAAGATACTTCCGGGTCCCGTCCTCCGCGGACACCTGGACCTGCACCGTCTCGGCGGCGAAGATCCCATCCGCCACCCGCTGCCGCAAAGAGGCCGGAAGATTGGTCATCTCCTCCGGGGTGCGGGCGCACTTTTCATGGAGCCAGGAAAAAAGCTGCCCGGCCCGGAATTTCGGCTCTCCCAGTTCCTGCAAAAAATCCTGCAGCTCCGGGAGGGTCATGGAACGAAGGTCGGGGGAGAGGATCCCGGGGCTCCCGGTGTTCTCATTTTTCACGTTTTCATCATGGTTCTCAGACATATTTCCTTCTTTACTCTCGCATCCTTTACTCTCTCATCCTATACTCTCGCATGGAGCGACCTTTCCACATCATCCGGAAGTTTTCCTTCCGGTTCCGGGTGCATCGATCCCGCTGATCTCTCATTTTCGTCTCAGCACCGCGTAGAAGAATCCGTCGCAGGGGTTCGTATCCGGTGTAAACCGCCGCATCTCCTTCAGTTCGAAGGGGTACCGCTCCGCGATCCACTCCGCTCTGTCCTCATTCTCCGCCCTTCGCAGGGTGCAGGTGCTGTACAAAAGCGTCCCTCCGGGCTTTACATACTGCGCGCAGGCGGAGACGATCCGCTCCTGCAGCGCTTCCAGAGAGGCGAAGTCCTCCTCCCTCAGCCGGTATTTGATATCCCGCTTTTTACCCAGGATCCCCAGGCCGCTGCAGGGCATGTCCAGGAGCACCACGTCATAGGCCCCGGCGTCCTCCTGCCGGAAAATACCGGCATCCCAGACCTCCACCTGCAGGTTTTCCGCTCCCATCCGCTTTGCATTCTCCCGGATCCGGGCGGCCTTTTCCGCACTCACATCCCGGGCGGTGACACTTCCGTCAGGTCCCGCCAGTTCGAAGGCCAGCAGGCTCTTCCCCCCGGGGGCCGCACAGCAGTCCAGCACCCGGTCGCCGGGTCGGATCCCCGCTGCCAGAACGGCGCACACGCTGGAGGCATCCTGCACCAGAAAGGCTCCCTCCCGGTACCCCGGCAGGCTCGCAGGATCTCCCCCTCCGGACAGCAGAAATACCGACTCCGCCAAGGGGCTTTGCGTCACCTGTGCCCCCGCCTGGCGAAGCTCCTCCAGGATCCGTTTCTTTTCCGCCTCCGGAAGGTCCGTCCGAAACCGAAGGGACACCGGCCGCACGGACAAAAACCCCTCCATGATCTCTTCCGCCCGCTCCGGGCCGTATTCGCTTACAAAGACCCGGACCAGCTCCTCCGGCACCGAGGTTTTCACCGAGGTGTGCCGCACCGGATCCGCGTCCCGCTCCGGCAGAGTGAGGCTCCCGGCGTCCCGCCCTCTGGCAATGCTCCGAAGGACCCCGTTCACAAATCCTTTGAGAGAGGCAAAGCCCCGCTTCCCCGCCAGGTTCACGGACTCCGAGATGGCCGCATAGTCCGCCACCTGATCCATATACAGGAGCTGATAGGTCCCCATGCGAAGGAGACACCGGATCAGGGGCTTCATTTTCCGCACCGGGGTTTTGGATACCGTATTCAAAAAATAATCCAGCGTGATGCGGCGCTCGATGGTCCCCTCAAAGAGGCGCTTTGCGAATGCCTTATCCCGCTGGGGCAGGTCCCTGTTTTTTTCCAGGAGCCCTGCAATGAGAAGGTGCGAATGCCCGGGGGCTCGCTCCTCCTCCAGCAGGGTATCCAGGACGAGTTCTCTGACTGCTGTCTGTTCTTTCATGTTTTCCATCTGTCTGCCCGGCAGATCATTTCAGGTACTCTCCCGGCAGGAGCTTGGCCCCCGCCAGAAATGCTGCCGCATCCATCTGCTTTTTGCCCTCCAGCTGAAGGCTCCGGACCTTCAGGGCCCCGCTGCCGCAGCGGATGACAAACGCTCCCTTTTCCGCACGGATGACGCTCCCCGGTCCGTATCCGGCCGCTTCCTCCGAAAGCTCCGCCTCCGGCACCGGATCCGCCTCGTAGATCTTTAAGAGCTTCCCCTTCAGATGGGTGAAGGCCCCCGGCCAGGGATTCATGGCCCGGATCTGACGGTCCAGGACCTGCACATCCTTCTCAAGGTCCAGCTCCCCGTCCTCTTTTTTGATGAGGGGCGCGTAGGTGGACAGGGCGGAATTCTGGGGCGTCGCCGTAAGCTCCCCTTTCTCCAAAAGGGCCAGGGCCTCGGTGAGGGCCTCTCCCCCCAATACCATCAGCTTATCATGCAACGTGGCAAAGGTCTCCCGGGGATCGATGGCGATCTTTTTCCGGTACAGGATATCCCCGGTGTCCACCCCCTCGTTCATCTGCATCACCGTGATGCCGGTCTCCTTTTCCCCGTCTAAGAGCACCCGCTGGATGGGGGATGCCCCCCGGTATCTGGGGAGGAGGGAGGCGTGGACATTGATGCATCCGTACCGGGGCATCTCCAGGATCTCGTCCGGCAGGATCTGGCCAAAGGCCGCCACCACAAAAAGGTCCGCGGTAAATTCCCGGAGCCGCTCCACATTTTCCGGGCGGCGGATCCGCTCCGGCTGAAACACCGGGATCCCGTGGGCCAGCGCACATTCCTTTACCGGGGAAAACCGAAGCTGCCCGCTGCGGCCCTTGGGTCTGTCGGGCTGGGTCACCACCCCCGTTACTTCATATCCGGCTCCAAGAAGAGCCTCCAGAGACCCCACGGCATAGTCCGGGGTTCCCATAAACACGATCTTCATACCCGTACTCCTTTCAGGCGTAGTATACCATAGAATCGGCTTTGACAAAAATTTATTTATGCTTTCGGTTCCCCCGTTTTCCTGTTATGATACGAGAGAGAGGGCGAAAAAGACCCTCATCCACGGAGGTATTTTCCCATATGGCAGAAAAAAGACCCATCGAATACGCAAAAGCAGCCTGTGACATGATGATGCGAAAGTTTGACGCACCGCTCCTTCCGCCGGTAAACGAGGCGGGAGTCACCCGGTTTCATTACCACCAGGGCGTCTTTCTCTCGGGGATGCAAAAAACCTACGCCCTCTGCGGCGACCGGAGATATCTGGACTATATCAAAGCCTGGGTGGACGCCTGCTTTGACGCGGAAGGGAATCTGAAGTGGTGCGACCGCACCCAGCTGGACGATATGCAGGCCGGGATCCTGCTGTTTCGGCTTCTGGATGAGGAGGACAATCCCCTCTACCGAAAGACCCTGGACGAGCTCGTCGCCAATATCGAGGCCTTCCCGAAGAACAAGGAAGGTGGCTTTTGGCACAAGGGGCGCTACCCGAACCAGATGTGGCTGGACGGTCTCTATATGGCGGGCCCCATCACCGCGGAATATGCCAAGCGAAACAACCGCCCCGACCTCTCGGCCCTGGTGATCGAACAGGCCCTGATGATGGAAAAGAACACCCGGGACGAAAAGACGGGCCTTCTCTATCACGCCTATGACGAATCCCGGGAGGCCCCCTGGTCCGATCCCGTGACGGGACGCTCCCCTGAGTTCTGGGGCAGAGCCATCGGCTGGGTCCCCGTGGCGGTGCTGGACGATCTGGAGTTTTTAGATCCAGGCATGGAAGGATATGACGGGCTTCAGGACCTGGTCCGGAACCTCCTGCATGCGCTCCTGCCCTTCCAGACAGAGAGCGGCATGTGGTATCAGGTGGTGGATAAGCCGGAAGTGCCCGGAAACTGGCCGGAGACCTCCTGCACCTGCCTCTATGTGGCGGCCATCTGCAAGGCCATCCGCCTGGGGCTTCTTTCGGGGGACAAGCCGGGGCTTCTGGATGCGGCGAAAAAGGGATTCGATGCCGTCATCTCCCGCCTGGAATGGGACGAGAACGGGCCTCTCATCGGCGGCGTCTGCGTGGGCACCGGCGTGGGGGACTGGGAGCATTACATCCACCGTCCCACCTCGGTAAACGACCTCCACGGGGTCGGCGCCTTCCTGCTGATGTGCGAGGAGGCGGAGCAGGTGCTGTAAGGGCGGATTTTCGCCGGAGACGGGTATCTGCATAAGGACAAAGAAAAAGGTATGGGAGCCATTCCCATACCTTTTTTGATATCTGTTTCCTTCCGGCGGTGCCTTCCTTATGCTGCCCAGCTGACGCCGTACATCTGCTCCATGAGCTTTCGGACTTCGTCCTTCATCACGTTGCAGGCAGCCGTTTCATCCTTGGTGCGGATGAGGCCCACCTTTGTTTTCTTATCGCAGAAGAAGATCTCCCAGCCGTCCTTTCCATGCTCCAGGCAGATGCGCTTATTGTGCTTTCCGTCCAGCTTGTAGAGCTTCTTCGGCACCAGATGTGTCTTAAAAAAGGTCTGTAATTCCCTGATGGTCATATGCACCTCCGAAATGCGATCCGCGATATGATCGCATGTAGTTTTTAAAACTACATGTAGTATACCACCGGGTCGCATTTCGTGCAAGGGGTTTTCTCAGGGCTCAGTCCGTCAGCATCCGGGCCATGTTGAGGACCCGGGTGGCATTTTTCCGAACCCGGTCTCTGTCCAGGCTTCCGTCCTTCAGCGCCGCCAGCACCTGATCGTAGTGCAGCTTTCCCCCGGGCATCACCAGGTCCTGCCCTGCGGCCGCGATGCGGTCCGCCTTGGGGGACGGATGTACGGAGCGCTTCTCAAAGGTGCCCTCTCCGATGACCCAGTCCGTCATCACGATGCCGGTAAAGCCAAACTCTCCCCGAAGGATCTCCTGGGTCAGGGCGTAGCTTTCGGAGGTGTGGACGCCGTTCACCAGATTGTAGGAGCTCATGAGAGCATAGGGTCTGGACAGGCGCACGCACAGCTCGAAGCCCTTCAGATACAGCTCTCTCATGGCTCTCTCGGAGACAATGCTGTTGCTGTTGTAGCGGTTGGTCTCCTGGTTGTTGGCCGCATAATGCTTGATGGTGACGGCGCATCCGGGATGCCGCTGCACGCCACGGGTGATGCCTGCCGCCATGGTCCCGGAAATCAGGGGATCTTCGGAATAATACTCAAAGTTTCTTCCGCAGCGCAGATTCCGGTGAAGGTTCAGGGCCGGTGCCAGCCAGAGCTTTACCCCGAAGCGCTCCATCTCGCTGCCCACGATATCCCCGCAGTCCTCGGCGATGGCCACGTTCCAGCTCTGGGCGATGGCGGTGCCGATGGGAATGGCGGTGGCATACTGGGTTTTGGCGGTTTTGCCCTCGGGGAGCTTCACCTCTCCGCCGCCCATGCGCTCGATCTCCTCCTCGGAGAGAAATTCCAGCAGTCCCTCAGGAAGCACTTTTCCCAATGCGATGGGGCCCTCCGGCGTCTCGAAGTAGCTTCTGGCGATGCGAAGACCCGCAGGGCCGTCAGCCATCACCAGGGACGGGATCCCTCTGTCCCGGAACCGGCGCACCGTCTCTCCCGCAGCTCCCGCCACGGAAAAGGCCGCATTGCCGATGACGCCGAAGCCTCCCTTTTCCACCTCCGGGAACGCGCCCATGGCGGTGTAGGCCAGCTCCTCATCGGACATCTCTGCGATCAGGGGATCGATCTCCTCCTTCAGCTCGTAAGAGACCACCTGGGTCTCCGGGAAATCGGAGGCCTTCACGGAGATCCGGGTGACCTCGTCCGGCACCACGCTCACCCGCTTTTTCTCCGGCTTCCAGTCGGCAAAATCCGGGGTTCCCAGGAGATTTTTCACCTTCTTTACCACCACCGTGTCCAGCAGGTACACGGCGCCGCAGATGGCGGTATCCGTGCTGTTTGTCCCCAGGCGGAAGATGTACTCTCCGGACTCCAGTAGGTAACTTTCCCTCTTTTCGCTGTAGGAAGCCAGGTCCCGCAGTCGGATGCTCATCTCCAGGATCTGCACCTGCCCAGGCGCCAGAAGGGTGGTCTTTGCATAGGCCGCCAGCCTCTGGTAGGGCTGATCCAGCTCTCCCTCGGGGGCGGATACATAGAGCTGCAGCACTTCTTTTCCGGGGTATTTTCCGATGTTTTTTACTTCCGCACGGATGCAGACCACATCCTGCTCCTCCCGGATAAGCTCCGCCCCGGAGATCTCAAACTCCGTGTAGGAGATGCCGTATCCGAAGGGGTAGTCCGCCTTTTTTCCCACGGAGTCGAAATACCGGTATCCCATGTAGATGCCTTCCCGGTATCTGGTGTCGTTAATGTCGCCAAAGTCCTCCCCGAAGGGGATCTCTTCCGCGCTGATCCAGCTGGTGGTGAGTTTTCCGGAGGGGTATGCCTGTCCCAGGAGGATCTGTGCCAGGGCCGTGCCGGTCTCCACTCCCAGCTGGGAGAGGACCAGGATGTCCTTGATCTCCTGCACGGGGCGCAGGTCCACGGGGCCTCCCACGTTCAGAACCAGCAGGAACCTGGCATATTTCCCGTTCAGTGCCAGAATATCCCGCACCTCGGTCTTACTTAAGGACACGTCCCCCTCCCCGGGGTTCCGGTCATTTCCCTCGCCGGAATTCCGGGAGAGCACGTACACCGCCGTATCCCCTTCCCCGTCCAGGGGCAGGTCGTACTCCGGCTCCGGCATCACGGCCCCCATGGCCTTCATGGCAGCGGACATCCCGTCCCCGCCGGCGCTGTCCCGGAGCTCCCTGATAAACTTCTTTCTGGCATCCGCCAGGATCCGGTCATAGGCATCCAGCCAGGCATCCGTGGTGAGGGTAAAGCCCGCGTCCCGAAGAGCCTGCTCGCAGGTGACGAAATACCGGGAATTCACCTCCCCGGAACCGGTGCCGCCCTTTATCGTATGCCGCGCGCCGCTTCCGTACAGCGCCAGCTTCCCCGGCGTCTCCAGCGGAAAGCTCCCGCTCTTTTTCAGGAGCACCGTGCACTCTGCCAGCTGCCCCCGCAGCCGCTCCACATGTTCCTTTTCATACCCTGTCAGTTCCATATCTTACCCCCTTTGACAGTAGGGGACGGTTCCCCACGGATTTACTTTGCGATGTCGATGTTTTCGCCCACCAGGCCCACATAGGCGCCGTCCTTGGCCTCGGCGCTGTCGGGATGCGCCAGGAGCCACTTGTTTCTGGCGGTCATCCACTTATCCTCTTCGTTGGCGGGAGTGTAATCGGGCTTTGCCGTATTGGTCCCCTTGGGCAGGACGATGACCACACGGAAGCCGTCCTCGGTGACCTGGCAGGGCGCATAGTGCAGGGAGGTGGCGTAGACTTCCACCACGGCGCCGGCGGGTGCCTTGAAGGCCTTCACCTTTGCGGTGTCCAGCTTGCCGTCCACGATGTCATCCATCTTCGCCAGCAGGAGTACAAACTCCCCGGTGCCGATGTTGAGCTCGCTGTCTCTGTGATACTCCAGGCAGTTGAGTTTCGTGTTGTGTCCCCAGCACATGCCGATCTGGATGGGCATGCCGCCGTATGCGCGGTCCTGCAGCGCAGGAAGGATCCCGCTCGCCTCCAGGGAATCGATCCCCGGCTCGTAGGCTACGCCCTCTGCGGGCAGTGCGATCTTCTCGGCAGCCGCCAGAAGCGCGGCAGTGTCATACCCTCCCAGGACCTTGCCGTAGGGTGCAAATTCCGGATCCGTTACTGAATAGATGTTCATTTTTCCTTCTCCTTTTTTATTGAGCGGACAGACCGCCCCGGACACCGTCTCCCGGAGCCGTTTTGCAGTCTTTTTCCGCGTGGTTTCACTGTGCCGCGCTATCCCAAATCCAGGAGCTTTTGCCTCTCTGTCAGGGCCTCCTGCCACAGGGCCTTGCAGTCTCCCTCCTCCCGGCCCCGCAGGATCTCCGTCATCCGGGACACCGGCTGCTGCACAGGGGTCAGGGCCAGATTGGCCAGCACCCCCTTCAGGGCATGGGCCATCTCAAAGGCCTCCTGCGTGCTTCCGCTCTCCAGGGCAGCCCCCAGGGTGCCGAAGCGCTCATCCGCCAGGCCCAGCCCCACCATCCGCAGGTAAAAGGCCTCATTGTTCATGCATCTGGCGAGCCCCTCCTCCACTTGGACGCCCGCCTCCCGAAGCTGCTCTACCGTCATGTCACTCTCCTCTCAGATAGCGTTCCAAAAACTCCGCA
>JAFYFY010000204.1 GCA_017543485.1 Lachnospiraceae bacterium
AAGGAGTCTTCCTTTTCCATCTTCTTCGCCTTCAGATCCTTATACCCGTCCAGGCACAGGATCACCTTGATGTGAGGGGCTTCCCGGTGGAAGACCTCACAGCATTTCGCGAAAAAGTCCGACACCTCTTCGTAGGATGCACGCTTATTAAAGGAAAACCAGTTGCCGGTGGCCTCATGGTTGATGCGGACCAGGAGCCGCCCGAAGGGCCGAAGCTCCCGGGCGATCTGCACGATCTCTTCCTCCGGGAGGGTGGGGTCCATGGTGAGGGTCAGCACCACCTCCTGACCGTGGCGCCGCACATCCCGCATGCAGGTGAAGGGCTCCCCGTCCCGGTTTCCGTGCAGGCCCCCCAGGTAGGGGAAATAGTCGTCATAGGGGTAGTCCCAGGCGAAGGTGATCTCCCGGTCCGGATAGGCCTTGCTGGCGCGCAGGGGCCAGGTCTCATCCTTCGGATAGTAGCAGTACATCAGGTTGATGGCATGCATGGGCTTTCCCAGGACCTGCAGGATATAGTCCTGATCCACGTATTCGCCGCGTTCGCTCCCGTCCCCCAGGTCGATCCTGCATTTGGCGGGGGTCAGGTGCACGGGATAGATCTTTTTTTCGTCTGCGTCGGTTTTCTTGCGGGGTTTGCTGCTCATAGAGGACTCCTCCTTTGCGTGATGGCGGAAAACATTTTCAGTATAGCGGAAAAGGATGGAAACAACAACGGAATTTACGCATTTTTTCCGGATTTTAAGGCTAAATTTCGGCTAAAAAAACAAGGCAGAAAATGGTTCCATCAAGAGAGGGTTTATGATATAATATCTCGGTATATTGGGTTCCCGGGACTGTTTTCCCGGAAAACCCGCTTAAATCAGATGATCTCCCGCAGCGGAGGAAAGAGAGGAACCGGAAGATGTACGCACTGGACGAGGTAAAAAAGGTCGACCCCGAGGTCGCACAGGCCATTGAAGATGAGCAGGCGCGCCAGAACAGCCATCTGGAGCTGATCGCATCCGAGAACTGGGTGAGCAAGGCAGTCATGGCTGCCATGGGAAGCCCTCTGACCAACAAATATGCCGAGGGGTATCCCGGACACCGCTACTATGGCGGATGTGAGTGCGTCGACGTGGTGGAAGAGCTGGCCAGAGAGCGTGCAAAGCAGCTCTACGGCTGCGAGTATGTGAATGTGCAGCCCCATTCCGGTGCACAGGCCAACCTGGCGGTGCAGTTTGCGGTCTTAAAGCCCGGCGATACCGTCATGGGCATGAACCTGGATCACGGCGGGCATCTGACCCACGGCTCACCGGCCAATATCTCCGGCTCTTATTTCCATATCGTGCCCTACGGCGTGAACGACAGCGGCTTTATCGATTATGACGAGGTGGAGCGTCTGGCGAAGGAGTGCAAGCCCCGCATGATCATCGCGGGTGCCTCCGCCTATGCCCGCACCATTGATTTCAAGCGCTTCCGCGAGATCGCGGACGAGGTGGGGGCCATCCTCATGGTGGATATGGCACACATCGCGGGCCTGGTGGCAGCGGGACTTCATCCCAGCCCCATCCCCTATGCCCATGTGACCACCACCACCACACACAAGACCCTGCGGGGGCCCAGAGGCGGTATGATCCTCTCCAGTCAGGCATTTGCCGATGAGTACAAGCTGAACAAGGCGGTATTCCCCGGCATCCAGGGCGGACCGCTCATGCATGTCATCGCAGCGAAGGCCGTGTGCTTCAAGGAGGCACTGGATCCTTCCTTTAAGGTATATCAGCAGGGCATCGTGGACAATGCGCAGGCGCTGTGCAAGGGTCTTCAGAGCCGCGGTATCAAGATCGTCTCGGACGGCACCGACAATCACCTGATGCTGGTGGATCTGACGCCCTTCGACCTCACCGGAAAAGCGGTGGAGAAGCTCCTGGACGATGCTCACATCACGGCCAACAAGAACACCATCCCCAATGATCCCAAGTCTCCCTTTGTCACCAGCGGGATCCGTCTCGGCACCCCTTCCGTGACCTCCAGAGGCTTGAACACCCAGGATATGGATCAGGTGGCAGAGGCCATCGCTCTGGTGATCAAAGAGGGCGAGAGCGCTGTGGAGAGAGCGAGAGCCATCGTAAAGACCCTGACGGATAAATATCCGCTGATCTAAAGGCAGACAGTATCGGAACAGAACGGAGAAAAAGTATGGTTTATGTGGCAGTACTGGGATACGGAACCGTCGGCAGCGGCGTGGTGGAGGTGATCGAGGAAAACAAGGACCTCATCGCCGTCCGCGCCATGGAAGAGCTGGATGTGAAATACATCCTGGACCTTCGCGAATTCCCCGGAGATCCCTATGAATCCAAGATCGTACATGACGTGAACGTGATCCTGGACGCCCCGGAAGTCAAGGTGGTCTGCGAGACCATGGGCGGAGTGGGCGCAGCCTATCAGTTTTCCAAGGCGGCGCTGGAGCGCGGAAAGAGCGTATGCACCTCCAACAAGGAGCTGGTGGCCAAGCACGGCCCCGAGCTGCTGCGGCTGGCAAAGGAGCATAACTGCAATTACTTCTTTGAGGCCAGTGTGGGCGGCGGGATCCCCATCATCCGTCCCATCGCACGGAGCCTGACCGCGGAGCGCATCCTGCGTGTGGTGGGCATCCTGAACGGGACCACCAACTATATCCTCACCAAGATGGACAAGGAGGGCGCGGAGTTTGACGCCACGCTGAAGGAGGCCCAGGACCTGGGGTATGCGGAGCGCAATCCCGAGGCGGATATCGAGGGCCACGACGCGGCCCGCAAGATCGCCATCCTCTCCTGTATGATGACGGATCACTTCGTGGATTCCGAGAAGGTCTACACCGAGGGCATCTCGAAGATCACCCCGGCGGACTTTGCCTTTGCTAAGAGCCTGGGATGCACCATCCGGCTTCTGGGCATGAGCTGCCTCATGGAGGATGCATCGAACCCCGGCAGCTACAGCGATGATCTGTTAAATGTCATGGTGGCACCCTTCTTTGTGCCTCTGGAGTGCCCCCTGGCCATGGTGAGCGATGTCTTCAACGGCATCCTGGTCACCGGCAATATGGTGGGAGAGACCATGTACTACGGCAAGGGAGCCGGAAAGCTCCCCACGGCCAGCGCGGTGGTCTCCGATGTGGTGGACGCTGCCAGACATCCGGGCAAACACGTGCCCGGGGGCTGGGACGATACCGCGGCTTCCCTGGCGGATGTCACGGAGTGTGAGCGGACCTTCTTCCTGCGGCTGACTCCCGCGGGGCTTGAAGCGGCAAAGGATCTGCTGCCCGGCGGACGGGTCGTGACGGCCCAGGGCACCGGGGATGCAGGCTATGTCACCCCGAAGATGAAGGAAAAGGACTTTGACGAAAAGGCGGCGAAGCTGGGAGACGCCCTTCTGGGCAGGATCCGCATGCTGGAATCCGTGTAACACATCAAATCAAAAAATACGGACGGGCACACGGCCCGGACCCCAACAGTCTGGAGATACGAAACAAATGGTGAAGGTGGTAAAGTTTGGCGGAAGCTCTCTGGCCAGCGCCAAACAGTTTGAAAAGGTAGGCAGGATCATCCGGGAAGACGATGAGAGGAGATTTGTGGTCCCCTCCGCACCCGGAAAGCGGGACTCCAAGGACACGAAAGTGACGGACATGCTCTATGCATGCTATGACCTGGTGGAGGCGGGACAGGATTTTACCAAGCAGCTCTCTGCCATCAAAGCGCGGTATGAGGAGATCCGGGACGGCCTGAAGCTGGATGCGGATTTGGACGGCGAGTTCGAGATCATCCGCAAAAACTTTGAGGAAAAGGCGGGCCGGGACTATGCGGCTTCCAGGGGCGAGTACTTAAACGGGCGTCTCATGTCCGCCTATCTGGGCTTTGCCTTCATCGACGCCGCGGAGGTGATCTTCTTTGACGAAGACGGCGTGTTCGACGCAGAGAAGACCCACAAGGTCCTGAGCAAGCGCTTAAAGACCATGGACAATGCCGTGATCCCCGGCTTCTACGGATCGCTCCCCGACGGAAGGGTGAAGACCTTCTCCCGGGGCGGCTCCGATATCACGGGATCCATCGTGGCCAAGGCGGTGCACACGGATGTCTATGAGAACTGGACGGATGTGTCGGGCTTTCTCATCGCGGATCCCAGGATCATCCAGAACCCGCAGAAGATCGAAGTCATCACCTACCGGGAGCTTCGGGAGCTGGCCTACATGGGCGCCAGCGTGCTGCACGAGGATGCCATCTTTCCGGTGCGCCAGGAGGGGATCCCCATCAATATCCGAAACACCAACGACCCTTCCGATTCCGGTACCTGGATCGTGGGCAGCACCTGCCAGAAGTCCAAGTACATCATCACCGGCATCGCCGGGAAAAAGGGCTTTTGCGCGGTGAATATCGAAAAAGACATGATGAACTCCGAGATCGGATTCGGACGCAAGGTCCTGCAGGCCTTCGAGGAAAATGAGATCTCCTTTGAGCATCTGCCCTCCGGCATCGATACCATGACGGTCTTCGTCCACCAGGACGAGTTCGTCCACAAGGAGCAGAAGGTGGTGGCGGCCATTCACCGTCTGGCAAATCCCGATACCGTGGACATCGAGTCGGATCTGGCACTCATCGCCGTGGTGGGCCGCGGCATGAGAGCGACCCGGGGTACCTCAGGCAGGATCTTCTCGGCGCTGGCCCATGCCCACATCAACGTAAAGATGATCGACCAGGGCTCTTCCGAGATCAATATCATCATCGGCGTGGCAAACGCGGATTTTGAGAATGCCATCCGCGCGATCTACGACATCTTCGTGGAGACGAGACTCTAATTCGGAACGGGAGGCTTTTTCGTGGGATCCGGAGAAGAAGAAAAAAAGGTCCTGACGGACGAGGAAAAACGAATCGCCAGACATAAGCGCAGAGTCCGGACCACCGTGTTCGTCTACCTGACGACTCTGGTCTTCGTGCTGCTGCTCCTGGCGGGAGTGGCCTACGGCGCCATCCGCTTCACCGAGATGCGTGCGGCAAAGACGACGGCCGTGCCGGAGGAGGCACCACAGCCCGCGCCGGCACCTGAGCCGGAACCGGTGGACACCCAGACCGTGACGGAGTACATCGGGGAGGAAGAGCAGCTGACGGATCCGGAACCGGAGGATTTCGAGCAGCCCCCCACACCGGAGGAGATGCTGGATGAGATCGTGGATGCGGCCATCCAGGTGATGCCTCTGGAGGATAAGGTGGCGGGACTCTTTGTCATCACCCCCGAGGCCCTGACGGGAGTGGACCGGGCGGTAAAGGCCGGGGACTCCACCAAGGAAGCCCTGGACAAATATGCCGTGGGCGGACTCCTCTACGGGTCGGACAATATCCAGAACGCGGAGCAGTTCGGGGAGATGATGGCAAATACCCAGATGTATGTGCATTATCCCACCTTCTTCCTCATCTCCGAGGAGGGCGGCACGGACAAGGACCTGTCCCCCATCACGGCAGCAGGCTTGGGAGAGGCAGTGCCCTTCCTGGGAAGTCTGGGAAGCGAGGGCGACGAGGCGGCCTTTCGGGCAGCAGGCTCCGCACTGGGGCTGAACCTGTCCATGTACGGCTTTAACACGGATCTGGCACCCATCGCGGATCTGGGAGAGATCGGGAAGAATCTCTCCGGCAGGACCCTGGGGGAGACCTCCGAGACGGTGGCAGCCAGATGCGCGCAGGTGCTGGAAGGACTCTCCGAGAGCGGCGTCACGGGATGCGTGAAGTATTTCCCCACCCTGGCGGCAGGGAATGAGGATCCCGCAAAGGAGCGGGCCCTGACCCTTCGCAGCGCGGAGGAGCTCCGGGCCGGTGAGTTCCAGGTATACAGCACGCTGATCGCTTCCGGGGTCTCCATGATCCAGATGAGCGATCTGGTGTTCCCGGCGCTGGATGAGAACGGGATCCCCGCATCGCTGTGTGAGGGAATCGTCAGCGGCGTTTTGCGGGGCGAGCTGGGTTACGAGGGGGTCATCCTCTCCGCACCCCTGAATGAAGAGACGGTAAAAGGCTATTATGCACCGGACGAGGCGGCCATTCTGGCGCTGAAGGCGGGCTGTGATATGATCGTTGCTCCCGAGGATTTCGGGGCGGCATACCAGGGCGTCCTGGATGCATGCGCTTCCGGCGTGATCTCCGAGGAGCGGATCAATCTTGCATTAAAGCGGATCTACCGCATCAAATACGCGGATCGGATCGAAGAACAGGCACAGGAGGATAGGTAAGACATGAAAAAGAAGCTTTTCAAATGGGCAGCGGCTGCACTTTCCGTAGCCATGCTGGCAGGATGCGGCAGCTCCGATGAGACCCCCGCGCAGGACCTGACACCCGCAGTGATCGAGTCCCAGCCCATTGCAACGGAGGAACCGGCTCCCGCGGCGGAGCCCGCAGAGGAGCCCGTGGCGGAAGAGCCCGTGGCGGAGGAAGAGCCCGAGTTTGTGGAAGGGTGCTACCGGAGCGAGCTCACCAATGAGTGGATCGATGAGAGCCTGAAGGATCAGAGACCCATCGCGGTGATGGTGGACAATGAGATCACGGCGCTTCCTCATTTCGGCGTCTCCCAGGCGGATATCGTCTATGAGATGGTGAACAGTCTGGCCAATGACCGGGTCACCAGATTCATGATGCTGGTGAAGGACTGGGAGAATCTGGAGCAGTTCGGAAGCACCAGAAGCACGAGACCCACCAATATCATCATCGCACCGGAGTACAATGCGATCCTGTGCCATGACGGAGGCCCGTACCACAACGATGCCTGGTTTGCCAGAAGCTGGGCCCCGGATCACTTAAGCGGGATCTTTAAGCGTTTCTCCAACGGCAAGGCCACGGAGTTTACCGAGTACATCACCGGCGACAAGCTGACCGAGAGCATCGGCGGCAAGATCAGCCGCACCTATGACGATGTGTGGGGCCAGAAGTTCCAGTTTTCGAACAAGCCCTTTACCTTCGGAACCCCCGGTCAGAACGGCGTCCTCAGCGCCACGAGAGTGGATCTGTCCGCAGCCTTCAAGCACAACCGCAGCACCCTGACCTATGACGCGGAAAAGGGTGTGTATGTCTACAACGAGTATGCAGGCAGCTCCAATAAGTTCGGCTTCGACGGCACCTACTATGATGCGCTGAACAACGAGTCCATGACCTTCACCAATGTCATCCTGCAGTGCTGCAGCCTTTCCAAGCTGGATGACAACGGGTACATGATCTACAACGCACTGACCTCCAATCCCTACCCGGGATACTACCTCACCGGCGGCCAGGCCATCCCCATCACCTGGACGAGACCCGGGGAAGTGGCCCTCACCAAGTACTACAATGCAGGCACCGGCCAGGAGATCACCCTGAACACCGGCAAGACCTACATCGCTATCGTGCCCGACACCTACTGGCAGGATATCATCGTGGAGTAACCCCTTCGGGCCGCCCGATTCCTTCGGACGGCCCGGATTCGTTGTAAGCCCCGGTGGAAGGAGCGGCTCCGAAAAGGATGCTGCGGTAAGAGCGGGGCGACCCGTGACCGAAAGGAGGATCCCATGTGGGAAGAGAGCATCCGTCTCGAACTGCTGGCCCTGGGGGTCGGCCGCGTGATGAAGGCCAGAGGCGGCCCGGATGAGAAAAAAGAGTTTCAGGACCTCTACCGGGATCTGCGGATCGAGTTCCCCACCCTGTCGGAGCGGGAGATCTGGGAGATTATCGGCCTGTGCGTGAAGGTGTACGAGAACCGCTTCGGAACCTCCGGGTAGCGGCCAAAGAGCGCCCCGGAACCGGCCGCAGGAATTTTTTCAAATTCCTTGTTGACATTTTCCGAAAGGTTTAGTAATATAAACAAGTCGTCCGAATGAAGTTCGGCAGATGCGATAGTAGCTTAGCTGGTAAAGCGCCACCTTGCCAAGGTGGAGACCGCGGGTTCGAATCCCGTCTATCGCTCTTTTTTTATGCCCTTTTGCACCGCCTGTTTCCGCCATGCCGGCCCCTTTTTTTGTTCCCCGCGGGCATTTCCCTGTCCCCCTCCTTTCCCTGTCCCTGCGGCCTTCATGCCTCTTCCAAACTCCCGTTTTCCGTAGACGAACCCCTCATCTTCTGCTAAAATAAGGCTGTATGGATTTCCTTTCGGGGGAAAGCGGAAAGGAGAATGGGGATGAAACTGATCTTTGTGGGTGCGGACCATGAGGTGACCGGGAGCTGTCATTACCTGGAGGCGTGCGGAAAGCGCATTCTGGTGGATTACGGCATGCAGCAGGGGGTGGACGTTTTTGAGAATGTTCCGCTGCCGGTTCCCGATGCGGAGATCGATTATGTTTTCCTGACACATGCGCATGTGGATCATTCGGGCCTTCTGCCCCTGTTATACGCCCACGGCTTCCGGGGGGAGATCTTCGCCACGGATGCCACGGCGGACCTTTGCAGCATCATGCTCCGTGACTGCGCCCACATCCAGATGATGGAGGCGGAGTGGAAGAGCAGGAAGGCGAAGCGCGGCGCCGAGATCACCGGCGTGGAGCCCCTCTATAC